>SCQQ01000062.1 GCA_004299095.1 Burkholderiaceae bacterium
CTGGCGTCCAACGTGGTGGCGTTCTGGATCCTGATGGGCGGCAGCCGTGCCAACCTCAACTTGCGCAGCGCCTGGCTGCACGTGTTGGGCGACCTGCTCGGGTCGCTCGCGGCCGTGGTGGCTGCCGGCGTCATTCTGGCGAGCGGCTGGATGCCGATCGATCCCATCCTCTCAGTGTTCGTGGCGCTCATCATCCTGAAAGGCGCCTGGGGCATCGTGCGTGAATCCGGGCACATCTTGCTGGAAGGCACGCCGCCCGGACTGGACGGCGCCGAAATCCAGCAGGACCTGTTGCGCGAGGTGCCGCAAGTGGCCGATGCGCACCATCTGCATGTCTGGTCGATGACCGCTGATTCGCATCTGGTGACGTTGCATGTGGTGCCCGCCGCCGGCGTGGCACCACGTGAGGTGGTCGAGGCGGTGCACGCCCACTTGCGCGAGCGTTTCGGCATCGATCATGTGACGGTGCAGGTCGAGCAGGACGATTGCCACGACGTGGCGCACGGCGGTTGAGGTCGGTCGCGGTGCGCCGCCAGGCTGAGCCGAATCCGGATCGAGGTGTGGCTGCAGTGACGGCGCGCCCGGGCTCCTACAATCGGCGCTCCACGGCAGCCTGACGAGCCTGCCGCACATGGGTTCCCTCACCCCCATTCTTCAAAAAGGACGAAGATGAAAGTCAATCCGTTGGCGCCCGTGCGTGCGCCCTGGGCGCTGCCGGCGCTGGTGGTGTTGCACGTCGCCATCATCATCGCCAGCAATTACCTGGTGCAGTTGCCGGTCGATCTGTTCGGCTTTCACAGCACCTGGGGCGCGTTCAGCTTTCCCTTCATCTTCCTGGCCACGGACCTGACCGTGCGCCTCCTCGGCAAGCACCCGGCGCGGCGCGTGATCGCGCGCGCCATGCTGCCGGCGCTGGTGGCGTCGTACGTTGTCGGCGTGCTGTTCCACGAAGGGCATTTCAACGGGCTGGCGGCCCTGGCCGGCTTCAACACGTTCGTGTTCCGCATCGCGCTTGCCAGCTTTGCTGCGTATGCGCTCGGCCAGTTGCTCGACGTGCAGGTGTTCGACCGCATTCGCCGCCGCAGCCTGATCTGGTGGCTGGCGCCCGCGGGCAGTGCGGTGTTCGGGCAGGCGCTGGATACCGCCACGTTCTTTTCGGTGGCGTTCTGGCACAGCACCGATCCATTCATGGCCGCCAATTGGATGGAAATCGGCGCGGTCGATTACGCCATCAAGCTGACGGCGAGCCTGGTGTTTTTCGTGCCGGCGTATGGCGCGCTGCTGAAATTCATCGTGCGCCTGCTGGCAACACGCAACGCGCCCCTGGTTCCTGTCCAATGAGGCGCGGCGCGCCCGCGCGCCGCGAATACTGACGGCGTCTGCGCCGCTCTGCGTTATTGCAAATGCGCGCCCGCCAAGCCCGCCAGCTTGAACATGCCCACGCGGTCGGCGCCCAGGATGGGCCGCAGCTTGGCATCGGCCACGATGGTGCGCTTGTCCTGCGGGTCCTGCAGGTTGTTGGCCTTGATGTAGTCCCACAGGCGCTTCATCACTTCGCCGCGGCCAAATGGGCCAGCACCGATCACGGCCGCCAGGGCAGCGCTCGGCTTCAGGTTGCCGGCACGTGGCGCCTTCGCGGCCTTGGGCGCGGCCGATTTCTTGGTGGCAGACTTTTTCGTCGCGCGCGATTTCGGTGCGGATGAAGGCGCGCCCGTGCGGTTGGCCGCCGGAGTTGCCGGCGCAGCGCCTCGGCGCGGCGGGAACTTGCGGCCGTCAGCGTGCGGTTCGAACTCGAAACCGACCTTGTCCTCGGCCGCGTTCCACGCCAGCCGCGCCTTGAACGGCCGGTGCGTGCGCGTACTGATGAAATGGTCCAGCACGTCCGTCTTGCCGGTGGCGAGTAGCCGGGTCATCTGCTCGGGCGCAATCGGCTGTTGCAGGATGGTGCGGCCGGTCTTGAAGTTGCAGGTGGGCGTGGGCTGCGCTGCAGTGGGCACGCTGTGCTCACAGACGTAGCTTTTGCCGAACGCCTTGACGGCGCCGCCGCATTTCGGGCACGCGCCCACACTCGCTTCGCCCGACAGATCGACCGCTTCGCCCGTGGCGGCGGCTTTGGCGTCCTCGCCGAAATCGAATTCCAGCTTGAAGTTGTCGGCTTCGGCGTCCTTCACCAGCACCAGCTCGGCGTTGAACGGCCAACCGGCGCGGCTGTGGAACCCGTCCAGCGGCCCGATGTGACGATCGCGCAGGAAATGTTCGGCTTCTTCCGTGCTGAAGGTGCGGCCGCCCGGCGTCTTTGTGAACGAAAAGCCGCAGCCTTCGCTGCTGCCGCCGGCCGGACCGGTGCAGGCGTAGCGGCGGTAGTTCTCCTTCACCACGCCGCCGCAGTGCGGGCAGGGCGCGGCCAGCGTGACGTAATCGCCCGGCACCGTGTCGCGGTTGTATTCCCGCGCCTTTTTCACGATGCGCTCGGTCAGCGCCGCGATTTCCTGCATGAACTCGGGCCGTCCGAGCGCGCCTTTCTCGATTTGCGCGAGCTTGTATTCCCAGTCGCCGGTGAGCTCGGGTTTGCTCAGCTCGTCCACTTCCAGCCCGCGCAGCAGCGTCATGAGCTGGAATGCTTTCGCGGTCGGGATCAGATCCCGGCCTTCGCGCAGCATGTATTTCTCGCGCAGCAGTCCTTCGATGATGGCGGCGCGCGTGGCGGGCGTGCCCAGGCCCTTGTCCTGCATGGCTTCGCGCAATTCGTCGTCGTCCACGAACTTGCCCGCACCTTCCATGGCACCCAGCAGCGTGGATTCGTTGTAGCGCGCCGGCGGCCGGGTTTGCAGCGCCTTCACGTCGACCTGCCGGGTGTGCACCGTTTCGCCGGGCTGTACCGGCACCAGCGATTTGCCGCCCTGATCGCCCTCTTCGGTCGCTGCTTCCTTGCCGTAAATCGCGAGCCAGCCGGCCTGCACCAACACCTTGCCGTCGCTGCGGAACAGGTGCGTTTTGCCGGCTGCGGCTATCGTGGTGGTGCGCGTGGTCACGCGGAATTCCGCGCTCGGAAAGAACACCGCCATGAAGCGCCGCGCCACCAGGTCGTATATCTTGCGTTCCGCTTCGGACAAGTGGCTGGGCGCCTGCAGCGTCGGGATGATGGCGAAGTGGTCCGACACCTTGCTGCTGTCGAAAATGCGCTGGGTCGGATGCACATAGCCTTCGGCCAGCGCTTTCCGGGCGTGCGGCGCGAGGTGCTGCTGATCGCTTGTTGCCAGCATCTCGAAGGTCTTGCGCGCCACGCCCACGTAGTCGTCCGGCAGGCGGCGCGAATCGGTACGGGGGTAGGTGAGCGCCTTGTGCCTTTCGTACAGCGCCTGCGCCAGCGCCAGCGTGGTTTTGGCCGAATAGCCGAAGCGCCCGTTGGCTTCGCGCTGCAGCGTGGTCAGGTCGAACAGCAGCGGGCTGGCTTGTGTGCTGGGCCTGCTTTCTTCCCGCACGCTGCCGGCCTGGCCGCGCACCGCGGCGGCAACGGCGTCGGCCGCGGCCTGGTCCCAGAGGCGGTCGGCGCGGCGCTCGGCGTCTTCGGGGTCTTTCTTCCACGCGGGGTCGAACCATTTGCCGGCGTATTCGCCCGCCTGCGCGCCGAACGTGGCGTGGACTTCCCAGTACGAACGCGCCACGTGCGCGCGGATCTGCTCCTCGCGCTCGACCACAACCGCCAGAGTCGGGGTCTGTACCCGGCCCACCGTGGTCAGGAAAAAGCCGCCGCCTTGCGAATTGAAGGCGGTGAGCGCGCGCGTGCCGTTGATGCCCACCAGCCAATCGGCTTCAGAGCGCGAGCGCGCCGCTTCTGCCAGCCCACGCATTTGCTGATCGCTCCGCAGCTGCTCAAAACCGCTGCGAATCGCCGCCGGCGTCATGCTTTGCAGCCACAGGCGATGGATGGGTTTGCCGAGCGGTTTGCCGCCGCCCGCGTACTGGTCGATCAGACGAAAAATCAGCTCGCCTTCGCGGCCTGCGTCACAGGCGTTGATCAAGCTATTCACGTCTTTGCGCTTGGCCAGCTTGACCACGGCGTTCAAGCGCGCTTTGGTTTTTTCCACCGGTTTTAAATCGAAATACGGCGGGATGACGGGCAGATGCGCAAATGTCCATTTGCCGCGCTTGATATCGTATTTTTCGGGCGCTTCGATTTCGACCAGGTGGCCGACCGCACTGGTCACGAGATAGCGCTCGTTCTCGAAATGCTCGGGGTGCTTTTCGAACGCGCCGGCCACCGGTGTGAGGGCGCGCACGATGTCTTGCGCCACAGACGGTTTTTCGGCGATAACTAGGGTTTTCATGTCACTCAGACTTCACGGCTGCAAGGGGGACGTACGGACCGATCGCGGTTCGCACGCGTGAATTTAAGATAGCAAATTTCGACGGACTGCTTTCAAAAATCCACGAGGATCGGCCGCGCATTGTGCCGGCAGCCGCGGCATGTCGGGCGGGAGGGCAGGACACCACGCCACTGACATCGCGGATACTCGAATTCCCCGGAACGCCTTGATTCATGTCCCCAGAACCCTTGGATTGGCCCCTTGAAGCGCTGCATGAGATGCTGGCTATCCACTGGCCGAGCGCCTGTGCGGAAGTCGTGGCCGAGGTGGATTCGACCAATGCCGATTTGATGCGCCGCGCGCGGGCCGGGCATGCCGTTCCGACGCTCCTGATCGCCGAGGCGCAGACGGCGGGGCATGGCCGCCGCGGCCGAAGTTGGCAGGCGCCGGCTGCCGGCGCCGCGCTGATGTTTTCGCTCGGCGTGCCGCTGGCGCCGCGCGACTGGTCGGGGCTGTCGCTCACGGTCGGGCTCGCGCTGGCACAGGCCCTCCACCCGGACTTGCGCATCAAGTGGCCCAACGATGTGTGGTGGCAGGAGCGCAAGCTGTCCGGCATCCTGATCGAAACGGCGGCCGCGGCCGATGGCGATGCGCGCCACACCGTGATCGGCGTGGGCATCAACCTGGTCGAACCGCCGCCGGGCGATTATTCGACGCCGCCCGCCTGGATCGGCGAATGGCAACCTGGCGTCACCGCGCCCGTGGTGCTGCGGCAAATCCTGCCGCCGCTGGTCGCGGCGTTGCAGACCTTCGAGCGCACCGGATTCGCGCCGTTCCAGGCGGATTTTGCGGCGCGTGACGCGCTGGCTGGACGCGCCGTGCACCTGTCGGACGGCACCGACGGCGTGGCCTGCGGCGTGGCGCCCGACGGCGCGCTGCAATTGCGTACCGCGGGTGGCGTCCAGTCCATCCGCAGCGCGGAAGTGAGCGTGCGGCCGCTGCGCCGCGCCGCCGAGGGGGTGCGGTGAAGCTGCGTCACGCGGTGCTGCTGCTGGTTCTGGCCAACCTGCTCTATTGGGGCTGGTCGCGCGGTCTGCTGCGCGACGTCGGCCTGGAACCCGCGGCGCAGGCCGACCCGGGCCGATTGACCGATCAGATTGCGGCCGATGCGGTGAGCGTGCGGCCGTATGCGCCTCCCGTGGCGAACACGGGCGCGGCCGAGGCGGACCGAACGCCAGCGCCTGCGGGCGACGCCCATGCCCAATCGACTGGCAGCGGCACTTCGCCGGCCACGCCGCCTGCGGACGGCGCATCCGCTCCCGGCTCGGCCGGCAGCAGCGAACCACCCGCCAGTTCGACGGGCAATGGTGCGCTGCCCTGAGATTCACGGATGCAATCGGCGCTTGCGGCGCGCTGCGTGAACGGTGTGGCCAGCGTGAGTTGGGCGCGATGATCCAAACCTTCAGCCGCCACTGCCGTACGCTTCCAGCCCCAGTTTCACCACGGTGGTGACGGCTTCGCCGACTGCGGCCTGAAACTCGCTTTCGGCCTGTGTGACCGCGACCTTGTAAGCCGCCAGCCAATCCAGGCCGGCCGCCGTGAAGACGATGCGCCGGGCGCGGGCGTCGTGCGGATCGGGCGCGCGCGTGACCAGCCCCCAGGCTTCGCATTCGCGCACCAGCGTGCTCATGGATTGCTTGGTGGTGCCGGCGCGGCGCGCCAGTTCGGTCACGCGCGCGCCTCCCAGCGGCAGGTGGCGCGTGATGTGGATGGGCGCCGCGCCGACTTGGTCGCGCGCCGCCAGGTTGGAGAGCGCGAGCGGCGCTTCGGCGCTGGCGCTGATCAGCTCGCGCACGCGCGCATCGAAGCGTTCCAGCGCGCGCCCCATGAGACAGCCGAGATGCGTGGCACGCCAGCCGTCGCCGGAATCAAGATTTGCAGCATTCATCTCCAAATGGTAAGTCAAACTGACCAATTATCTATTTACAACCAGAGGTGTATTGATATACAGTCATTGCCAGTCCGCTGATTTCCCGAAACGACGTCGATCGACGTTCTGTTTCGCGGCAACGGGACTCGGGGTTTTCAACGGTGTTTGGGTATGAAGAGGTAACGACTTGGTTCGCAAGGAAAAAATCATGGACATGGCAACAACCGACAAAAGCGAGAAGGCCAAGGCGCTGCAAGCCGCGTTGGCGCAAATCGAAAAGCAGTTTGGTAAGGGCACCATCATGCGGCTGGGGGAGGGCGAGGCCGTGGAAGGGGTGCAGGTGGTCTCCACCGGCTCGCTCGGGCTCGACGTGGCGCTGGGCGTGGGCGGCCTGCCGCGCGGCCGCGTGATCGAAATCTATGGCCCGGAAAGCTCGGGCAAGACCACACTCACGCTGCAGGTGATCGCCGAGATGCAAAAGCAGAAAGGCACTTGCGCCTTCATCGACGCCGAGCACGCGCTCGACACGCAGTACGCGCAGAACTTGGGCGTGAAGCTCTCCGACCTGCTGATCAGCCAGCCCGACACCGGCGAGCAGGCGCTGGAAATCGTCGATTCGCTGGTGCGCTCGGGCGCGGTCGACCTGGTGGTGATCGATTCGGTCGCGGCGCTCACGCCCCGTGCCGAAATCGAAGGCGAAATGGGCGACAGCCTGCCCGGCTTGCAGGCGCGCCTGATGAGCCAGGCGCTGCGCAAGCTCACCGCCACCATCAAGAAAACCAACTGCATGGTGATCTTCATCAACCAGATCCGCATGAAGATCGGCGTAATGTTCGGCAACCCCGAGACCACCACCGGCGGCAACGCGCTCAAGTTCTATGCCTCGGTGCGGCTCGACATTCGCCGCATTGGCACGATCAAAAAGGCTGACCAGGCCATCGGCAACGAAACGCGCGTGAAAGTGGTGAAGAACAAGGTCAGTCCGCCGTTCCGCACGGCCGAATTCGACATCATGTTTGGCGAAGGCATTTCGCGCGAAGGCGAAATCATCGACATGGGCGTGGCCGCGCACGTGGTGGAAAAAAGCGGCGCCTGGTACGCCTACAACGGCGAAAAAATCGGCCAGGGACGCGACAGCGTGCGCGAATACCTGCGCGCCAATCCGGAGCTGGCGATCGAGATCGAGAACAAGGTGCGTGAATCGCTCGGCATCGCGCTGCGGCCGACCGCAGTCAGCGCACCGGCGCCCACGGCTGCAGCCGCGGAAGCTGAAGCGTCTTGAGGGCGAGCGGGAGGCGGTGCATTCGCTTTTCGCCGGTTGACCGTCTGTCGCTACCGTGCCGGCACCGCCACTTTCGTTGAAGGGCCGCGCGCTGCGCTATCTGGCGGGGCGCGAGCACTCGCGCTTGGAACTGGAACGCAAGCTCGCGCGCTTCGGCGAAGATGCCGATGAAATCCGGCGTGTGCTGGACGAACTCACGGCGCGCGGTTTCATCAGCGAGCAGCGCGTGGTCGAGTCGGTGCTGTACCAGCGCGCCGGCAAGCTCGGCAGCGCACGCGTTTTGAGCGAACTGCGCGCCAAGGGTTTGAGTCCCGAGGCGCTCGAGAGCGCGGCCGAAACCTTGCATGCCAGCGAACAGGAGCGCGCGCGCGCCGTCTGGCGGAAAAAGTTTGGCGTGCTGCCGACCGATGCGGCGGAGCGGGCCCGCCAGATGCGCTTCCTAGCGGCGCGCGGCTTTGCCGGCGAGATCGTGCGCAAGGTGGTCGGTGGCCGCGGCGAAGATTAGGTTTCGACCCTACAGCCCAAACATCAGCTTCATGTTCTGTACCGCAGCGCCGCTCGCGCCCTTGCCGAGGTTGTCGAGGCGCGCCACGGCCACCGCCTGGCCTTCGGCGTCGTTGCCGAACACACGGATTTCGAGTTGGTTGGTGTCTTTCAGCGCCACGGCGTCGAGCTTGCCCGATTCGGGCGCCGGCTCCACCGTGACCCATTCGCCGCCCGCATAGTGCTGCTTGTAGATGTCGTAGAGGCGCGCCGTGGTCGGCTGGCCTTTCAGCAGGTCGAGGTAAAGCGGCAACTCGACCAGCATGCCCTGGTCGAAATTGCCCACCGCAGGAATGAAAATCGGCCGGCGCGTGAGACGACCGTATTTCATGATTTCCGGCAGGTGCTTGTGCGTGAGCCCGAGCGCGTACAGCTCATAGGGCGGCGCGCTGCCTTCCTTGTACGCTTCGATCATCTTGCGGCCGCCTCCGGTGTAGCCGCTCACCGACGGCAGCGTGACCGGGTAGTCGGCCGGCAGCACGCCGGCATCGACCAGCGGGCGCACCAGCGAAATGGCGCCACTGGCGTAGCAGCCCGGGTTGGCGACGCGTTCGGCGCTTTGCACCGCTTCGCGCTGGCCCGGTGACAGTTCCGGAAAGCCGAACACCCAGCCGTCGGTCACGCGGTGCGCGGTGCTGGCGTCGATCACGCGTGGCTTCCTGCCCGGGAGCTGGTCGATCAACGCCACCGATTCGCGCGCCGCATCGTCGTGCAGGCACAGGATCACCAGATCGACGCCCGCCATCAGCGCCTGCTTGGCCTTGGGATCCTTGCGCTGCGCCGCGTCGATATGCACCAACTCGACCCCGGCCATGTGCTCCAGCCGATCGTGGATTTGCAGGCCGGTGGTACCGGCTTCGCCATCGATGAAAACCTTGATCATGGGTGTGTGCTTCGGGTGCAATCGAATGCCTGGCGCGCAAGCGGCGAATGGCGTCCCGCACAGGCTTTGCCGCATGATACATTCGACCGCAGTGGCGCGAGCGTGGCCTGTCCGTGGCTTGGCGACGAATGCACGCGGGGCGCAACAAGCGGCCGAAACCATGGGTGTTGCAAAATACGGGCGTTAGGTGCACGCGCTGATGGGTGGCGCCCCGCATTCGGTTCGGCCGGCGGCGCTCGCCGGGCCCACAGGCGTCGCGAGTGCTGCCAAGCGGCGTATTTCGCGTCCGCCGAGCGCAACGACCCGGTTCTTATTTCAAAGAGGAATTCATGAAGATCCACGAATACCAGGGCAAGGAAATCTTGCGCCAGTTCGGCGTGCCCGTGCCGCGCGGTTTCCCCGCGTTCAACGTGCAGGAAGCGGTGGAAGCGGCGCAAAAGCTGGGTGGCCCGGTGTGGGTCGTGAAGGCGCAGATCCACGCCGGCGGCCGCGGCAAGGGCGGCGGCGTCAAGCTGGCCAAGAGCGTGGATGAAGTGAAAACGCTGGCCGGGCAAATCCTCGGCATGCAATTGGTTACGCACCAGACCGGCCCCGAAGGCCAGAAAGTGCGGCGCCTCTACATCGAGGAGGGCGCCGATATCAAGAAGGAGTATTACCTTTCGGCGGTCACCGACCGCGAATCGCAGAAAGTGGCGCTGATCGCGTCGAGCGAAGGCGGCATGGAAATCGAGGAAGTGGCGAGGAAGACGCCCGAGAAGATCATCAAGGTGTTCGCCGACCCGCTGGTTGGGTTGACGAAAGCGCAGGGCGAAGAGCTGGCGCGCGGCATCAGCATGCCGGCGGAATCGGTGGCGCAATTCGTCGACGTGTGCCAGAAGCTCTTCAAGTGCTACATGGAAACCGATGCGTCGCTGGTGGAAATCAACCCGCTGAATCGCGACAGCCAGGGCCGCATCATTGCGCTCGACGCCAAGTTCAATTTCGACGACAACGCGCTCTTTCGCCAACCCGAGATCGTCAAGCTGCGTGATCTGGACGAAGAAGACCCGGCCGAAGTGCAGGCGGGCAAGTTCGACCTGTCCTACATCAGCCTGGACGGCAACATCGGCTGCCTGGTGAACGGCGCGGGCTTGGCGATGGCGACGATGGACACCATCAAGCTCTTTGGCGCGGCACCGGCCAATTTCCTCGACGTCGGCGGCGGCGCCACGCCCGAGAAAGTGACCGAGGCCTTCAAGATCATGCTGAAGAACCCCAAGGTGAAAGCCATCATGGTGAACATCTTTGGCGGCATCATGCGCTGCGACACCATCGCCATGGGCGTGATCACGGCGTCGAAAGCGGTGTCGCTCAAGGTGCCACTGGTGGTGCGCATGAAGGGCACCAACGAAGAGATCGGCAAGAAGATGCTGGCCGATTCGGGCCTGCCGATCATCCGCGCCGACACCATGGCCGAGGCGGCGCAAAAAGCGGTTGCGGCGGTGCACTGAAAGAGAAGCGAATCATGAGCATTTACATCGACAAAAACACCCGCGTCATCACCCAGGGCATCACCGGCAAGACCGGCAAATTCCACACCGAAAAGTGCATGGAATATGCCAACGGCAAAAACTGTTTCGTGGCGGGCGTGAATCCGAAGAAAGCCGGCGAAACCATTTTTGATTTGCCGATTTACGCCACCGTCAAGGAAGCCGCGCAACACACCGGGGCCACGGTGAGCGTGATTTACGTGCCGCCGGCGGGCGCAGCGGCCGCCATCTGGGAAGCGGTGGAAGCCGATCTGGACCTGGTGATCTGCATCACCGAGCACATCCCGGTGCGCGACATGCTGATGGTGCGCAACAAGATGAAGGCGAAAGAAGCCAAGGGCGGCAAGAAAACCCTGCTGCTCGGGCCGAATTGCCCGGGTCTCATCACGCCCGATCAAATCAAGATCGGCATCATGCCCGGCCACATCCACAAGAAGGGCCACGTCGGCGTGGTGAGCCGCTCCGGCACGCTCACCTATGAAGCGGTCGGGCAACTCACCGAACTCGGCATCGGCCAATCGAGTGCCGTGGGCATTGGCGGCGACCCGATCAACGGCTTGAAGCACCTCGACGTGATGAAAGCCTTCAACGACGATCCCGACACTGAAGCCGTGATCATGATCGGCGAAATCGGCGGTCCGGACGAGGCCGACGCGGCGCGCTGGTGCAAGGACCACATGAAGAAGCCCATCGTCGGCTTCATCGCGGGCGTCACCGCCCCGGCTGGCAAGCGCATGGGCCACGCGGGCGCGCTGATTTCGGGCGGCGCCGACACGGCCGAGGCCAAGCTCGCGATCATGGAAGAGTGCGGTTTCAAGATCACCCGGAATCCGTCCGAAATGGGGCGGTTGCTGAAATCGCTGCTGTAGAGCGAGCCACGCGGTTGAAGCGGACTCGCCCGCGCGTGCGGCGACTTTCTCGGGCCAACGTGTAGGCCGGCGTGGACGTTTTCACGGAATTTCTGACGGCGCATTTCTGGGTCGCCGCCGGCCAGATCGTCATCATCGACATCCTGCTGGGCGGCGACAACGCGGTGGTGATCGCGCTCGCCTGCCGCAAGCTCGACCCGCACCAGCGCGCCAAGGGCATCATCCTCGGGACTGCCGCGGCCATCGTGCTGCGCGTGATCCTGATCGTGTTTGCCATGGCGCTGCTGGGCATCCCGTACCTGAAGTTCGTGGGCGCGCTGCTGCTGGTCTGGATCGGCGTCAAGCTGATCGCGCCCGAGACCGACAGCCATCACGAGGTGCAGGCCGCCGACCGGCTCTGGAGCGCCGTCAAGACCATCGTCGTGGCCGACGTGGTCATGAGCCTGGACAACGTGATCGGCATTGCCGCCGCGGCGCAGCAGGCGGGCGAGAAGCAT
>SCQQ01000063.1 GCA_004299095.1 Burkholderiaceae bacterium
CCGCTAGCATTCGTCCATGGCACTCGAACCCTGGCTCGCTTTCTTTCACATCACGTCGTTCCTGGCGTGGATCGTCTTTGCTTCCAGTCAGGCGGCGCTGTGCCGCGGCGACTGGTTGAACGCCGCCGGCGTGCGGCGCTTGGCGCGGCTCGACCGGATATTGTGGTTCGCGACGGCGGCGGTGGTGTTGAGTGGCCTGGCCCGGGTCTGGTGGGGTGCCAAAGGCGTGCAGTGGTACGCCGCCAACCCGCTGCTCTACACCAAGATTGTCTTGTTCGTCATCGTCGCGTCGCTGCAAATCAGCCCGTCGCGTCACTATCGCCGCTGGATCGGTCTGCTCGATACACGGGGGCTGCCGCCCGCGGAGGAAATCCAGGGCGCACGGCGCAAAATCATGATTGCCACGCACCTGATGGCGGTGATTCCGCTGCCAGCGGTTTTCCTCGCGCGCGGCTTCGGTGGTTGATCGATTGCACAGGAATCATCCGCATGCTGGCCGCGACTTATATATACTCGCCACCCGATTAACATGTCGTTATGACTTATTGTTATGGAGAATGCGATGAAGAAATGGACGAAATGGGTCGCCGCGGGTCTGCTGCCGATGTTCTTGGCGTTGGGCTCGGCGGCTGCGGCCACCAATGATCTGGCGGTCATCCAGAAAGCGGGCGTGATCAAGATCGGCACCGAGGGTACGTTTGCGCCGTTCACCTATCACGAAACCGGCGGCAAACTGGTGGGCTTCGACGTCGACATGGGGCGCGCCATCGCCAAGCAATTGGGCGTCAAGGCCGAGTTCGTCGAGGGGCCGTGGGACGGGCTGATCGCCGGTTTGAATGCGCACCGCTACGACCTGGTGATGAACCAGGTCGGCATCACGCCCGAGCGCGAGGCCAAGTACGATTTCTCGCGCCCGTACCTGTCGTCCAGCGCAGCGCTGATGGTGCGCGACGACAACACCACGATCCACAGTTTCAAGGACCTCGCGGGCAAGACGGCAGCTGAAACGCTGACCAGCAACTTCAGCCATTTCGCCCAGCAGAACGGCGCCAAGATCGTGGCGGTGCAGGGCTTCAACGAAGCGATCGCCCTGGTCGTCCAGGGGCGCGCGGACGCCACGGTGAACGACTATCTCTCGTATCTGGATTTCCACAAGCGCCAGCCGCAGGCCAAGGTCAAAGTCGTGGCCGAAGACAGCACGGGCGCGTTCGGGCGCACCGGCGTGCTGATGCGGAAAGATCAGCCGCAACTGCAGGCGGCGATCAACAAGGCGATCGACACCATCCTGGCGGACGGTACGTACAAGCAGATTTCGGAACACTATTTCGGGGTCGACCTGTCTTCCCGGCTCAAGTAACCGCAACGTAGCCACTGAAGTTCCAGACGCCAGCTCGTGCTTGACGTGCTTCACCTGATGGCGCAATCGCTCTCGCCGCTGCTGGTGGCGGGCGTGAAGTTCACCATTCCGCTGTCCATCTTGTCGTTTGCGATCGGGCTGGTGCTGGCGTTCGTCACGGCGGTCGTTCGCTTGTTTGGTCCCAAGCCGCTGGTGGCGATCGCGCGCTTCTACATCTGGATCATTCGCGGCACGCCGCTGCTGGTGCAACTGTTCGTGATTTTTTACGGCTTGCCGAGCGCCGGGCTGGTGCTGGACCCGTTCGTTGCCGCACTGATCGGCTTCTCGCTCAACGTCGGCGCCTACAACGCCGAAGTGATTCGCGGCGCGATCGAGTCGATACCCAAAGGGCAGTGGGACGCGGCTTATTCGCTCAACATGACGCGGGCGCAGGCGCTGTGCCGCGCCGTCATTCCTCAAGCGGCGCGCGTGGCGGTACCGCCGCTGGCCAACTCGTTCATTTCGCTCGTGAAGGACACGTCGCTGGCGGCCGTGATCACCGTGCCGGAAATTTTCCAGGCGGCGCAGCGCATCGTCGCGGCCACCTACGAGCCGCTCGTGCTCTATATCGAAGCCGCGCTGATCTATCTGGTGCTGTGCTCGTTTCTGGCGTCGCTGCAAACGCGGCTCGAGCGCTACTTCGGCAAGCACGCGGTGTTCAGCGAGGGCACGCGATGATCGCGCTCGATGCCATTTGCAAGACCTTTGGCGCGTTGCAGGTGCTGAAATCAGTGAGCGTGACCATTCCGGATGGTCAGGTGACCGCGCTCATCGGCGCGTCGGGCAGCGGCAAGAGCACGTTGCTGCGTTGCGTCAACCTGCTTGAAACCCCGGACGCCGGAACGCTCACGGTTGGCGCCGAAGTGCTGAAATTCCGTCCCGGCCAGCCGCCCCGCCACGACGATGTGCGCCGCATTCGCGAGCAGACCGGCATGGTGTTCCAGAACTTTCAGTTGTTTCCGCACCTGACCGCCGTGCAGAACGTGATGGAAGGGCTGGTCACCGTGAAACGCTGGCCGGCCGAGCGAGCGCGCCAGCGGGCGATGGAATTGCTGGACAAAGTGGGGCTGCGCGACAAGGCCGACGTCTGGCCCGGCAACCTGTCGGGCGGCCAGCAGCAGCGCGTGGCGATTGCGCGCGCGCTGGCGCCCGAGCCGAGCGTGCTGCTGTGCGACGAGCCGACTTCGGCGCTCGACCCAGGGCTGGCGTCCGAAGTGGTCGCGGTGCTCAGCACGCTGGCGCGCGAAGGCATGACCATGCTCATGGCCACGCACGATTTGCGCCTGGCCGAGCAGGTGGCCACGCAAACCGTTTTCCTGCAAGACGGCGTGGTGGTCGAATCCGGCCCTTCGCGCGCCCTGTTCGAAGCGCCGCAGGACCCGCGCACGCAGGCGTTCGTAGCCACGCTTACGGCGGCGGTGCACATTGGCCCGTGAGCCCGCTGACGATCAAGGATTGGCACAACGCCCGATGGATGGCGCGCCCGCGATGATCGGTCCGCAAGCGCCAACAGGGGGCGCCAAACCGCTGGTGCTGTGCGCCGACGACTATGCCTTCAATGTTGGCGTGAGCCAGGCGATTTGCACGCTCGCGTATCAGTCACGCCTGACCGCGACCAGCGTCATGGTGCTCTCGCCGCGCTGGCGCGCTGACGCACTTCGACTCGCCGAGCGGCGCGGCCGCCTGGACGTCGGGTTGCACCTCGACTGGACCAGCCCGTTTGCGCATGCGGCGGGCCATGGCGTGACCTTGCTGGAAGCCATGCGACGCGCGCTGTTTGGCGGCTTCGACACGCAGGTCGCGCGCGGCGTGATCGAACGCCAGCTCGATCTGTTCGAGGCCGCCTGGGGCGCGCCCCCAGACCACGTCGATGGCCACCAGCACGTGCAGCAATTTGCCGGCATTCGGGAAGCGCTGGTCGATGTCTTGGCACGGCGTTATCCCGGTCATCTGCCCTGGCTGCGCATTTCGCGCGCGCCGGCGGGCCAGCGCACGTTCAAGACATCCGTGTTGTCGGTTTTGGGCGCGGCGCCGCTCACGCGCTTGGCCTGTGCCGCGGGGATTCCATGCACACCCGCGCTCTCGGGGATTTACGGCTTTGACTTGAGCGTCGCGGGCTACGGCCGGCAAATGGGGCACTGGCTGCACAGCTCTCCCACGGGTGCCGAGATCATGTGCCATCCGGGCGCGGCCGACAGCTTGGTCAAAGACGAGATTGCGACGGCGCGATCGCGTGAGCTGGAGTACCTCTCCAGCGCCGCTTTCGGGCAAGCGCTGCAAACCGCGGGCGTGCGCCTCGCGCGCGGATCGCTGCTCTATGCGCCGCGCGCCGTCAGCGCTTGAACGCCCAGTAACGGCTCAGCACGAAAGTCTGCCCGGCGGCCGCGATCATGGCGCCCACCAGCGCCACCCAGACCGGCCAGTGCGCCAGTTCCAGCAGCAGCACGAACACGACCTCGTTGGTGCCAAAACCGGCGAGCGCCGTCGGCAGGAAACGCGCCAGGCTTTGCCGGATGGTGGTGCGGGTGTCGTGGAAGCTCAGGCGCCGGTGCCCGGTGAAACTCACTAGGAATGCCACACAGAAGCCGACGGCGTTGGCCCAGGCCGGTGGAATCCACGGCAGCGCCAGGCCAAACACGCCGGCATGTGTGGCCGCGGCTGCGGCGCCCACCACGCCGAACCAGAAGCCGCTCGTGACCAGCTTCATGGGTGCGAGTGCAGGCCTGAATCGTGTTCGCGCGGCGCCAGGCCGGTGCCGACGCGCCTGGCAATCCAGTACAGCGGCCGGCCCTTGACTTCGTCGTAAATGCGCGCCACGTACTCGGCCAGCAGGCCGATCGCCAGCAACTGCACACCCGAGAGAAACATGATGCCGGTGACGATGGTGGCGTAGCCGCGCACGCGCGCGCCCCAGACGAAATGCTCGATCACGACCCAGGCGCCATAGCCGATCGAGACCAGCGCCAACGCCAACCCGATCAAACCGAAGAAGCGCAACGGCGCCGCCGTGAACGACAGCAGCCCGGTGGCGCCGAATGCCAGCGACGCGCGCCAGCCGAAGTTGCTGTGCCCCGCCACGCGCGCCAGCGGGTCGTATGGAATGGCCACGCTCTTGAAGCCGGCCCAGGCGTACAGGCCCTTGGTGAAGCGATGGCGCTCGGGCAAGGCGTTCAGGACCTGCACCACGCGCCGGTCGAGCAGGCGGAAATCGCCCGCATCGGGGGGCACGCGAAAGCGCATGCCCCAGTTGATCAGGCGGTAGAAAACACGCACGCCGAAGGCGTAGAGCCGCGATTGCCCCTGGCGCGAGCGCACCGCGTAGACGTCGTCGACGCCGTCGTCGCGCCACAGCCGCAACATCTCGTCCACCAGTTCGACCGGATGCTGGCCGTCGGCGTCCATGATGACCACCACGTCGCCGTGCGTGGCTTGCAGGCCGGCCGCGAGTGCCGCTTCCTTGCCGAAGTTGCGCGCCAGTTGCAGCAGTACGATTTGCGGGTGGCGCTGGCACAAGTCGGTCGCGACCACCGCGGTGGCGTCGCTGCTGCCATCGTCGATCAGGATTAATTCCACCCGGGGCGACAACTGCAGCAGGTGTTCCAGCACCGCGGGGACGACGCGCGGCAGGCTCTCCGCTTCATTGAAGGCAGGCATCACGCAGGACAGGCTGGGTACCGCCGGACGGGCTGCAGTCATGGGCTCATTCATGGGATCGCATCATGCCAGCATCAGGTTGTCGGCCGCATCGCGATTCCGAGGAATTCGTGCGCCGCGGGTGAGGTCGTCAGCACTGCGAAAACGCGCGCGGATGGCCCCGGAATGCCGTCCTGGTGGCGTATCGTCGCGCCCTCGATGCGCCTCTGTCTCTACTCCCTCGGCTGGACGTCTTGGTGGCGTGCGCCCGCCTGATTTTCACTCTGTCGCACGGCCCGCTGCGCAGCCGACCCCGGCCATGGACTGCCATGTCGGTGTCACCGGTCGGAGATAATTCGAGGGCTTACGTACGCGCCGGTTCAGCACTGGGAGGAATGGAACCGGAGCGCTCCGTCTCGCATCCCACAACGGTTCGCGCCGGCGGATTGGCAGCTGATTCGGCGCAGTACCCTCTCCGAGTAAAAAATGGCGGGCTTGCAGCGCCAGGCCGTCCGAAAGAAGTTGCTCATGAATGGACTTGATCAAACGCTTTTCTTGTGGCTCAACTTGCCGCAAACGGCGCCGCACTGGGCGGTGAAGCTGGCCGTCTTTGGCGGCACGAGCCTGCTGCCCTTGCTGGTGGCGGCCACGCTCGCGGCCGCCCTGGTGGGGCGGCAACCGTGGCGGGCGCAGGCTTGGCGCGGGCTGCTCGCCATCGTGCTGGCGTCTGCCGCCACCTGGCTGCTCAAACACGGATTGAACATGCCGCGACCGGGTGCGCTCGGCCTGGGTGTGCAGTGGTTGCAGCACAGCCGCATCCAGGGCATGCCCAGTTCGCATGCGGCTGTCGCGGCGGCCTGGGTCGGCGTGGCGCTCATGCTGCCGGGCGCCAAGCCGTGGCTGCGGGTGCTGTTTCTGGCGGTGGCGCTGTATGTCGGCTGGTGCCGCGTTGCCCTGGGGCTGCATTTCCCGTTCCAGGTGCTGGCGGGTTGGGTGCTGGGGGTGGTGTGCGCTGGGGTCGCGCAACTGGGTACGGCGGCCTGGGTGCGGCGCTCGGATCAGCGCCTGAGCGGGCACGAGTGAATGGACGATGGCGCTGACGCCAAGACCCTGATTCACCGACGCATCACGATGGCTACTGTTTCTTCAGCGGACGCGCCGCGGACCGGTGCGCCGCGCCGCTTCTGGCTGTGGTTTGGCCTGCTGGCGACACTGCTGCTGGCGCTCTCGGCCGCACGGCCGCTGTCGGTTCCGGACGAAGGGCGCTACGCGGATATCAGCCGCTGGATGCTGGTATCGGGCGATTGGCTGGTGCCGCGGCTCGATGGCCTGCCGTTTTTTCACAAGCCGCCGCTCACGCACTGGCTGCAGGCCATCAGCATGGCGGTGTTCGGCGTCAGCCCCTGGTCCGCGCGCGTGCCGGGGGTGCTGCTCGCGCTGCTGATGGTGGCGGTCGTTTACCGCGTCGTGCGTGATCTGGGCGGTCGCGCCTTGGCCGGCCGCGCCGCCTTCATGCTCGGCGCCAGCGGCATGGTCCTGATCGGCGCGCAGTACGTCAACCACGATATCGGCGTGGCGGCGTGGATCACGGTCGCCATCGCCTGCTTCGCACGCTCGTTTGCCGAGGAGTTCCGGCCGCATGCCGGCTGGGCTTGCGCGGGGTTCCTGGCATGCGCCCTGGGGCTGCTCACCAAGGGGCTGATCGGCGTCGCGCTGCCGGGCTTGGCGCTGTTCATTTGGGTCACCTGGACGCACCAGTGGCGCAAGGTCTGGCGCTTGCCCTGGGGCCGCGGCCTGGCGCTTTTCGTCGTGGTGGCTGTGCCGTGGTTCGTCCTGATCGCCTGGCGCTTCCGGGGCGCGTTCGAATACCTGTTTGGCGTGCAGCAGTTCGATCGCTACATCGACACCGGCTTCAACAATCGGCAGCCCTGGTGGTTCTTTCTGGCTGCGGTCGCACTGCTGCTGGCGCCCTGGATCGTTTTCGCCGTGCTGGAAGCGGCTGGGCAGATTCGTGAACGCTGGACGCGCGTGCGGCGCACGCCGTCCAACCGCTGGGTGGCGCTGTGCTGGATCTGGTTCATCGCCATCCTGGTGTTTTTCAGCATCCCGCGCTCCAAGCTCATCGGCTACATCTTTCCGGCGATACCGCCGCTGGCCATTCTTGCCGCGCTTGGCTGGCAGCGCACCATGGCGGGGCGGCCGCGCGCCGTGCTGTGGTTTGGCGTGCTGGCCGCAATTCCCATCGTTCTTTCAACGGCGCTGACGCTGGGTTTTCCGTACATCGATCGCCAGCCGGTGGCGCGCGACGTGGGTCTCGAGCTGCGTTGCCGGCTTGCGCCCAGCGACGTGGTGCTGGTCACCGGCGGTTATCCGTTCGACTTGCCGTTCGTGGCGCGCACGCGCAAGCCGCTGGTGGTGCTGGACGATTGGCCGCAGTTGCGCAAGACCGAGCATGACACCTGGCGCCGCGAGCTGTTCGAGGCGGGCGATTTCCAGCCGGGGTTGGCTTCGGAAGTGCTGCGCTCACCCGATCTGGTGCAGAAGGACGCGCATGCGCCGGGCTACTGGCTGGTGCAGCGTGCCGACAAGGGCGCGCAGAATATTCCCGCGCCCGCCGGCTGGAATCTGGTGTTTCAGGGGCGCGCTTGGCGGTTGTTCCGGTCTACACCCGCAGAGGGAACGGCTGAGCCCGTTGCCGGGGCACCGAAGCGCGGCTGTTCGGAGGCCGCGAGCGCGCACGCAAAGACAAACGGATGACTGAACCAACACCAGGCCAGGACCGAGCGGCGCCGCTTGCCGATGGCGTTCGAAACCACCCCACGGCGCGGCCGCGTGCGTGGGTACGTTCAGTTGGCCGGCATGACCCCCAAGGGTTTTGAATGCGCTCCCTAGAATTGCGCCCCATGGTTTCCGTCAAGACAGAGCTGTTGGCCGCGCTGGCTGCCGAACTGGAGAAGCTGGCGCCGGGCGTGGGCGCGCCGGCCGCTTTTGAATTACCCAAGCAGACGGGGCATGGCGACCTGGCCTGCACCGCAGCCTTGCAGTTGGCGCGCACGCTCAAAGCCAAGCCGCGCGACATCGCCGAGCGCCTGCGCGCTGCCTTGCTGGCGACCCCCGCGTTCGAACGCTGGGTGGCCGCGATCGAAATTGCCGGGCCCGGCTTCCTGAATCTGCAACTGAAGCCTGCAGCAAAGCAGCAGGTGGTGCACGCGGTGCTGTCCGAGGGCGAGCGCTTTGGCGCACAACCGGATCGCGGCCAGCGCATCATCGTTGAATTCGTGAGTGCCAACCCCACCGGGCCGCTGCACGTCGGCCATGGCCGGCAGGGTGCGCTCGGCGACGCTATCTGCAACCTGCTCGCGACGCAGGGCTGGCAGGTGCACCGCGAGTTCTATTACAACGACGCCGGCGTGCAGATCGATACGCTCGCGCACTCGGTGCAACTGCGCGCGCAGGGCGTCAAGCCGGGCGATGCCGGCTGGCCCGAAGCAGCCTACAACGGCGATTACATCCAGGACATCGCCGACGACTTTCTGGCGCGCAAGAGCGTCAAGTCGGGCGATCGCGAATACACCGCGAGCGGGAATGCGGCCGATCTCGACGGCATTCGCCAGTTTGCCGTGGCCTATCTGCGCCGCGAGCAGGACGAGGACTTGCGCGCATTCGGCGTGCGCTTCGACCAGTTCTATCTGGAGTCCAGCCTGTACCGCGATGGGCGCGTCCAGGCCGCGGTCGACCGCTTGGTCGCAGGCGGCAAGACCTACACAAAGGACGGTGCCCTGTGGCTGCGCACCACCGACTATGGCGACGACAAGGATCGCGTCATGCGCAAGAGCGACGGCCACTACACCTATTTCGTGCCCGACGTGGCCTATCACGTGACCAAGTGGGAGCGCGGCTACCACAATGCGGTCAACATCCAGGGTACGGACCACCACGGCACCATCGCGCGCGTGCGCGCCGGCTTGCAGGCGATGGGCGCCGGCATTCCCAAGGGCTACCCCGACTACGTGCTGCACACCATGGTGCGCGTGGTGCGCGGCGGGCAGGAAGTCAAGATCAGCAAGCGCGCCGGCAGCTATGTGACGTTGCGCGACCTGATCGAATGGACCAGCGCGGACGCGGTGCGTTTCTTTTTGCTGTCGCGTAAACCGGACACCGAATACACCTTCGATGTCGACCTCGCCATCCAGAAAAACAACGATAATCCGGTGTATTACGTGCAGTACGCGCACGCACGCATTTGCTCGGTGCTGCACGCGTGGGGCGGTGACATGCAGACCTTGAAGAACGCGGATTTCGCGCCGCTGGATACACCGGCCGCGCAGGCGCTGATGCTGAAGCTGTCGGCCTATCCGGGCGTGCTGGCTGCGGCGGCGACCGACTTCGCTCCCCATGACATCACGTTTTACTTGCGCGAATTGGCGGCGGACTATCACCGTTACTACGACGCGGAGCGCATTCTGGTGGATGACGTCGCGGTCAAAACGGCGCGCGTCGCCCTGGCGGCCGCGGTGGCGCAGGTATTGCGCAGCGGTTTGACGGTGTTGGGCGTATCGGCGCCCGCAAAGATGTGAGATGCGATCGTTCATGATGAAATCGAGGCAACGCGGCGGCACCGTTTTCGGTGTGATTTTTGGCTTGGTGGCAGGCCTGGCGGTCGCGCTCGTGGTGGCGATTTACGTCACCAAGGTGCCGGTGCCGTTTGTCCACCACCAGGCATCGCGCAGCCCGCTGCAAGACGAAGCGGAGGCCGAACGCAACCGCAACTGGAATCCCAACGCTGGCCTGCAGAGTCCGGTGGGCGCGGATTCGTCCGCCAATCCGGCGGGCGTGGCCAGCGGCAGCGTCACGCCCGCGCCTTCGCCCACGACCGGGCTGGTTCCGGCCGAGGTGCCTGGGGTCACGCCGCCGGCCTCGACCTCGTCATCCGCCACGCCGCCCACCATGCCATTGGCCGGGAACTTGCCTGCCCCGAATCCGACCGTGACAGCGCCGGGCAAGGGGGTGCGGTCGGCGCCGGTTCGATCCGCACAGACACCCTTGGCCGATCCGCTCGGGGCACTGGTGGCGTCGCGCACGCCGTCACGCGAGTCCGCCGCGCATGCGGGCAGCAATGCCGCCTTGTCTGATCCGTTCCTGTATTACGTCCAGGCGGGCGCATTTCGCAATTCGCAGGACGCCGACGCGCAGCGCGCGCGCTTGTCGCTGCTGGGCGTGGAAGCGCGCGTGAGCGAGCGCGACCAGTCCGGGCGGCGTGTCTACCGCGTGCGCGTCGGTCCGTTCCAGGACCACACCAGCGCCAATCAGGTGCAAACCCAGTTGGCCAGCAACGGTTTCGACGCCGCGCTGGTGCGCGAGCAGCGCTGATCCGGGCTCATCGCCTGGAACTTCCGGCGCTCGGGTACGCTTTCGTATCGAATGAATTGGAGAAGCAGACCATGAAACGACGTGCATTTGCCTTGAGTACCGTTACAGCCGCGCTGGCGCCGCTGTGGCTGCCAGCCACGGCACAGGCCGCGGACGAGGGCTACATCACCTTGAAAACACCCGTGCCGACCGACGTGCCGGCCGGCAAGGTGCGCGTGATCGAGTTTTTCTCGTACGGCTGCATCCATTGCATGCATTTCGCGCCGATCCTGTCGGCGTGGGAGAAAGACAAGGCGCCTGCCGAAGGGGCCGACTTGCGTCTGGTGCACGTGGGCTTCAGCAAGGCGTTCGAGCCGCTGCAGAAGATCTTTTACGCGCTTGAAGCCATTGGCCAGCGCGACAAGGTGCACGAGAAGCTCTTCACGGCGTTGCAAGTCGACAAGATCCGGCTGGATCAGCCCGACGTGCTGTTCCCATGGATGGCGAAAAACGGCGTCGACCGTACCAAGTTCGAAGCGGCGTACAACTCGTTCGGCGTGGCGACCCAGGTGCGCCGCGCCAACGAGCTGCAGGAGGCTTATCAGGTGGAAGGCACGCCGGCCCTGGGGATCGCCGGCAAGTACTACACCGATGGCTCCATGGCGCGCGGCTTCGACCGCATGCTGCAAATCACCGATACGCTGGTGGCCAAGGAGCGCAAGGCTTAGGAGCTTGGGTCGCGGAACGCGCCCGCCGTTTTGGAAAACCCGCGGCCCGCGGGTTTTCTTTTGGGTGTCGCGCAGGCGGCCGGATGCCGGGCACCAGACCCCTACAATCTTTGCGACAAAACCAGTCGGAAATGTGCATCAAATGAATCGAGCGGCCCTTCTGCTTCGGAGCGCCTTGCGCGCGAGCGCTGTGGTGGCGCTGTTGGCGTGGGCGGCGCTGCCGGCGTGGGCCGATCTGGCCGACAAAGAGCAGCCGATGCACATCGAATCGGACGCGCTGCGCTACGAGAGCCAGCAGCAACTCTCGATCTTTACTGGCAACGTGGTGGTGACCAAAGGGACCATCATCATGCGCGGCGCGCGGTTGGAAGTGCGGCAGGACAGCGCGGGCAATCAGAGCGCCACCATATTCGGTGCGCCCGGCAAGCGCGCGTTTTTCCACCAGAAGCGCGAGGGCCTGAACGAGTTCGTCGAAGGCGAAGGCAACCGCATCGACTACGACGGCAAAACGGATATCGTGAAATTCATCGGCGACGCCGAAGCGCGCCGCCTGGTCGGTACCAAGGTGCAGGACGACATCAAGGGTGCCGTAATCACCTACAACAACGTGACCGAGGTTTACACCGTCGATAGCGGCGCCGCGGCGGCTGGCGCTGCCAACCCGGGTGGACGGGTGCGGGCGCTGCTGATGCCGCAAGACACCGGGCCGAATGCGAAGAAAGGTACGCCAGCCCCCGTGCCGCTGAAACCGTCCACGCAGCTGCCGGGAGCCAAACATTGAACGACGTCGACGGCGCGCTGGCGCCGGCGCAGCCCGTGCACACCAGCCGCCTGCTGGTGCACGGGCTGCGCAAGAAGTATGGCGCGCGCCAGGTGGTGCACGACGTTTCGCTGGAGGTGCACAGCGGAGAGGTGGTCGGCCTGCTCGGGCCCAACGGCGCGGGCAAGACGACGTCGTTCTACATGATCGTCGGGCTGGTGCGCGCTGACGCCGGCTCGATTTCCATCGACGACGAACCGATCGAACACCTGCCCATCCACCGGCGCTCGCGCATGGGTCTGTCCTACCTGCCGCAGGAAGCGTCGATTTTTCGCCGACTCACGGTGGCGCAGAACGTGCGCGCGGTGCTGGAACTGCAACGCGATGAGAACGGCAAGGCACTGCCGCGCGCCGAAATCGAAAGCCGCCTCACGCACCTGCTGGAGCAGTTGCACGTGGAGGAATTGCGCGATTCGCCGGCGCCGGCGCTGTCGGGCGGCGAGCGCCGGCGCGTCGAGATCGCGCGAGCGCTGGCCACCCAGCCGCGCTTCATCCTGCTGGACGAGCCGTTTGCCGGCATCGATCCGATCGCCGTGATCGAAATCCAGCGCATCGTGGCGTTCCTGAAAGGGCGCGGCATCGGCGTGCTGATCACCGACCACAACGTGCGCGAGACGTTGGGCATCTGCGACCACGCCGTGATCATCAGCGAAGGCCGCGTGCTGGCCTCGGGCAATGCCGAGCAGATCGTCGAAAACCCGGATGTGCGTCGCGTGTACCTGGGCGAGCACTTCAAACTCTGATGCAAACCGGTCTCTCGGTACGGCTCGGCCAGCAACTGGTGCTCACGCCCCAGTTGCAGCAGGCGCTGCATTTGTTGCAACTCTCCACGCCGGAATTGCAGGAAGAGATCGAGCGGATGGTGGCCGACAACCCGTTTCTGGAGGTTGCCGAAGATGCGGGCGCCGCGAATTTCGATGCGGCCGTGCCGCCAGGCGAACCGGATGGATCGGCCGATTGGGATGGGGCGTCGGATGCCGGCGAGCTCGACGACGCGGGCGCTGAAATCACCCAGGCGCTGCCCGATGACGAGCGCGGTGATCTCGGGCCGACGGCAGACCGCGACCGCTGGGAAACGGGTGGCGCGCCGTCCGAAGGACCAGACGACGACCCGGCGGACTATTGGGCGGCCGGCGAATCGCTCGCGCAACACCTGCATTTCCAGGCGAACTTGCTGCGTCTGGAACCGGAGGATGCGGCCGCGCTCCATTTTCTGATCGACGCACTGGAACCCGACGGCTACCTCGAGGACTCGCTCGCCGAACTGGCCGCAACCTTGGTCGAAGACGCGGACAGCCTGGACAGCATGCAGGACCTGGTGCAGCGCCTGCGCCGCGCGCTGTTGCTGCTGCAGACCCTGGACCCAAGCGGCGTGGGTGCGCACGATCTGATCGAATGTCTGACGTTGCAACTGCGCGCGCGGCGTGCTGAGACGCGCGGCGGCGACGCTGATGATGGAAGTACGCTCGACACCGCGCTGGCGCTGTGCGCGCTGGATGGTGCCGCTGCGCTCCTGGCCGAGGGTGACGCCGACCGGCTGGCGCGCGTGCTGGAGACCGACGCCGCCGCAGTGCGTGTGGCGTTGCGCCTGATCGGGCGCCTGGAACCGAGTCCCGGCCGCCGTTTCGCCGACTTGACCGGCCAGGTTGTGGTGCCGGAAATCATCGTCACGCCCAGCCGGACCGATCCGGCGCGCTGGCTGGTGGAACTGAACTCCGCGGTCGTACCGACGTTGGCGGTACACGAGGTGTACGCCGCCACGCTGCAGAAAGGCAGGGATGCGGCGCACGCCGAGCTCAGGCAGCGGCTGCAACAGGCCCGCGGTTTCGTCAAGGGCGTGCACCAGCGTGCCGAAACGGTGCTGCGCGTGGCGCGCTCCATCGTCGCGCGGCAGGCCGACTTCTTCGCGCACGGCCCGGTCGCGCTGCGGCCGCTGGCGCAACGCGAGTTGGCCACGGAACTGGGGTTGCACGAATCGACGATTTCACGCGCGACCGCGGGCAAGTACATGGCCACCCCGAGGGGCACGTACGAACTCAAGTATTTTTTTGGGTCGTCGGTTGGTTCCGGAAGCGGCGCCGAAGGCGTCTCCGGCACCGCGGCGCAGGCGTGGATCAAGCAACTGATTGCAGCCGAAGACGCCCACAACCCGCTGTCGGACGGGCAACTGGTCGAGCAGCTCGAGAGCCACGGGATTCACTGCGCGCGCCGCACGGTGGCCAAATACCGCGAAGCGCTGCGCATTCCCGCGGCGGCCGTACGCCGCGCCCGGAGCGCCCCATGATGTCTGAATTCGCCTTGTTCCTGCCGTGCGCGGCGGGGGTCGAGGATTACCTGCTCGCCGAAGTCCAGGGCCTTGCGGGTGCGCAGCAAGCGCACTCACTCGTGCGCTTGCGCGGCGGCGTGCGCGTGCGCGGCGACTGGGCACTGGTCCTGCGCCTCAATCTGTGGAGCCGCCTGGCGCAGCACGTGCTGATCGAGCTGGCGCGCGCGCCCTATCAGACCGAGGGCGATCTGTACGATTTGGCCGTGCACGTGCCGTGGGAACACTGGTTTTCGCCGCGCGAGACATTCCGCGTGGACGTCACGGCGCACGCGAGTCCGCTCAGGAGCCTGCAATTTGCCGCCTTGCGCGTGAAAGACGCGCTGGCCGATCGCTTCCGCGCCAACGCAGGCGGCGTGCGTCCCAGCGTCGATACGCACCGCCCCGACGTCGCGGTGCGCGTGCATCTCACGGCCACCGAGGCCACGCTGTATCTGGATACCAGCGGCGCGCCGCTGTTCAAGCGCGGCTGGCGCTTCGACAAGGGCGCGGCGCCGCTCAAGGAAACGCTGGCGGCCGCCATGCTGGCCGCCTCCGGCTGGTGGAATCCGGCCACGCGCCAGGTGGCCGCGTTGCCGCTTTACGACCCATGCTGCGGCTCGGGCACGATCGTGATCGAAGCGGCCCAGTTGGCGATGGGCATGGCGGCCGGCGGCGAGCGCCACTTTGCGTTCGAGCGCTTGCGTCCCCATGACGGCACGCTTTGGGCACAGGCCAAGGGAGAAGCGCGCGCGGCGGCGGGCGCGCAACCGGACGCCGCGGCTGGCGTGCGCATTTTCGGCAGCGACGTGGCGCACCGCATGGTGGACTTTGCCGAGCACAACGCGCAGCGTGCCGGCGTGGAGCGCATGCTGCAGTTGCGCGGCGGCGACGCGCTGCAGCGCCTGCCGCCCTGCGCTGCACCCGGCGTGATCGTGATGAATCCGCCTTACGGCGAGCGCATTGCCGTCGCCGGGGTCGCCGCGGCTGGTCGCGCGCGGCCGGGGCGGGAAGGCTTCGGTCGCCCGTCATCGGAAGCTGACGTTGCTGGCGCAGCCGGTGCCGATGATCGCGGGGACGCGTTTTTCCGTCTCCTCTCGACGCACTGGAAGCTGCACTACGACGGCTGGACCGCCTGGCTGCTGAGCCCGGACGCGCAGCTTCCGGGGCGGTTGCGCCTGAAGGCGTCGCGCCGCGTGCCGCTGTGGAACGGGCCGATCGAATGTCGCCTGTTGCGCTTTGACATTCAGGCCCGCCGTGAGCGCCCGATCGGTGACTGATCCGGCGGCGCCGGCCGAATGGGCGTCGGTCGACGTGGCGCGGGCGGGCGCCGTTGCCGGCCGGACTTGCGGCAGCGCTTTCCGGCCCGACGCGCGGCGAACGGACGCGCTGGTGGTGCTGGACACCAATTGCGTGCTGGACGCCTGGCTGTTCGAGGACCCGCACGTGGCCGCGTTGCCGCACGCGATTCGCACGCGCCACATCTGCTGGATTGCGACACCCGCCATGCGCAGCGAACTCATGCGCGTGCTGGGCTATCCGGCACTCACCCGGCCGTTGGCTGCCCGTGGATTGACGGCCGAAAGTGTGCTCGGTGCATTCGACCGGTGGGCGCAGCCGGTCGCGCCGGCGCGGGCTTCGGCGCTGCGCTGCACCGACCCCGACGACCAGATGTTCATCGATCTGGCGGTGCAGTGGCACGCCGCCTTGTTCAGCCGTGATCGCGCCGTTCGCGCGCTGGCGCAGCGCTTGCGGCCCGAAGGCGTGCGCGTGTGGCCCGCTGGCGCCGATGTCCCTTCCGGGGCGCATCCGGGTTGAAAGGCGAAAATAGCGGCTGTCTTTCGGACTCGGCATGGATTCCGCACTTACATCACTGGCAGACCAGGTTCAGCGCGCGTATGAGCAGCGCCGGCCGTTGCGCATTCGCGGCGGCGGGACCAAGGATTTTTACGGCGAACGCACCCAGGGCGAGCTGCTCGACCTGCGGTCCTTGAACGGCATCGTGTCGTATGAGCCGAGCGAGCTCGTGATCACCGCGCGCGCCGGCACGCGCCTCTGTGACATCGAGGCCGCGCTCACCGAGCACCACCAATACCTGCCGTTCGAGCCGCCGCGCTTCGGGTCGACCGGTACGGTCGGTGGCATGGTGGCCGCGGGGCTCTCGGGCCCGGCGCGCGCCAGCGCCGGCGCGCTGCGCGATTACGTCCTCGGCATCCAGATCATCAACGGCCAGGGGCAGGCGCTGACGTTTGGCGGCCAGGTGATGAAAAACGTGGCGGGCTACGACCTGAGCCGGCTGATGGCGGGCGCCATGGGAACGCTCGGCGTGATCACGCAAGTCAGCCTGAAGGTGATGCCGCTGCCACCGGCCGAGTGCACGCTGCTGTTCGAGCTGTCGGAAACCAGCGCACGCCAGCAACTCAACCGCTGGGGCGCGCAGCCGCTGCCGCTGAACGCCAGTTGCTGGCTCGATGGCGAACTGGCGGTGCGCCTGCGCGGCGCGCAGGCGGCCATCGAATCGGCGCGGCGCACCATGGGCGGCGAGGTGTTGGGGCAGGATCGCGCGGCCGGGCGCTGGAGCGCGCTGCGCGACCAGAGCCAGCGCTTTTTCCATTTGCGTCCGGGCGCCGTGCTGTGGCGCGTGAGCGTGCGCGATACCGCCACGCCACTGAATCTGGGCGCCACGCTGATCGAGTGGCATGGCGCCTTGCGTTGGGTGCATTTGCCGCAGCTCTCGGCGGCGCGCGTGCAGGCCGCGGCGGAACGGGCCGGCGGCTACGCCACGATGTTTCGCGGCGGCGACGGCCGCTTCCCGGCGTTCGCGCGGCTGACCCCACCGCTCTCACAACTTCACGCACGCCTGAAGCGAGCACTGGACCCGGCGGGTATTCTCAACCCCGGCCGCATGTCCCGAGAGTTTTGATGAAAACAACGCTTGCATCCGAGTTCCTGAATACGTCCGACGGGAAGGAAGCGGAGGAGATCATCAGCCGGTGCACGCATTGTGGGTTTTGCCTGGCGACATGCCCGACCTATCAACTGCTGGGCGACGAGCTCGACGGCCCGCGCGGCCGCATTTACCAAATGAAGCAGGTGCTTGAGGGCGCCGAGCCCACGCGCGAGACGCAGTTGCACCTGGATCGCTGCCTGACCTGCCTGGCGTGCGAAACCACGTGTCCGAGCGGCGTCCAGTACGGGCATCTGCTCGAAATCGGCCGGCGCGTGGTCGAAACCAAAGTGGAGCGTCCGGCGGAGCAAAGGCGCCCGCGCACGCTGCTGCGGCACGGCCTGACGTCGCCGCTCTTCGGCCCGGCGATGCGCGTGGGTCAATCGGTGCGCGGCTTGCTGCCGTCCACGCTGAAAGCCAAGGTGCCCGAGCGCCGCGGACCGGGCGCCTGGCCCAGGGGGCATCACGCGCGCAAGGTGCTGCTGCTGGAAGGCTGCGTGCAACCGTCCATGATTCCGAACATCAACGCCGCCACAGCGCGCGTGCTGGATGCGGCCGGCATCGAGTGCGTGCTGCCGCGCGGGCAGGGCTGCTGCGGCGCCATCAAGTACCACCTCGCCGATCAGAAAGGCGGCCTGAAGAACATGCGCACCAACATCAAGGCGTGGTGGCCGTACGTGGAATCCGGTGCGGTGGAAGCCGTGGTGATCAACGCGTCGGGCTGCGGCGCCATGGTGAAGGAATACGGCCACGCACTGCGCGGCGACGCCCGATACGCCGAGAAGGCAGCGCGCATCACGGCGCTGGCACGCGACATCAGTGAGTTGTTGCCCGATATCGCGCGCGCGCTGGCCGGCCGCGTGCGCCCGCCCGAGGGCATCTTCGCGTGGCACGAACCGTGCACGCTGCAGCACGCGCAGCAATTGAGCGGCGTGGTGCCCAGGGGCCTGGCGGCGCTGGGATTTGATTTGCGCCCGGCCGCGCAGGAAGCCAACATCTGCTGCGGCGCCGCGGGCACCTATTCCGTGCTGCAGCCCGAGCTTTCAGTGCAGTTGCGCGATCGCAAGCTGGGCCATTTGCAGGGCGACACTGCGGCCGAGCGCCCGCGCGCGATTCTCTCGGCCAACATCGGTTGCATCACCCACTTGCAATCCGGCACCGACGTGCCTGTGCGCCACTGGATCGAAGTGCTGGACGAGGCGCTGGCCTGATCAGGAAATGACAGAATGACCGCCGGTTGACGCCGGCATGACGAAATGACCGGTTGTCGGGGTCATGCGCCGCAAGGCGCGTCATCGGAGCGCAGCGAGGCCATCTTTCATTTGGCACCTTGAGCGCGCAACGGCATGAAATCCGGGATCGAGGCCGTTTAAAGTGAGCCCCCCGCGGCCCGTCTAAACCACCTGCAAGTGCTCGGTTCCCGCAGCGAGGTTGGGTGATTTGCCGCGCTTGCTCTGGAGTTTGATCTGCAGGCGCAGATCGTTGGCGGAATCGGCGTTGCGCAGCGCTTCCTCGTAACTGATCAGATGCGCTTCGAACGCATCGAACAGCGCCTGGTCGAAGGTCTGCATGCCGAGTTCGCGCCCCTTGGCCATCACTTCCTTGATCTCGTCGACCTTGCCCTTGAAGATCAGGTCGGAAATGAACGGCGTGTTCAGCATGATTTCGGCCACGGCCACGCGGCCGCGGTTGTCCTCGCGCGCGACCAGGCGCTGCGACACCAGCGCCCGCAGGTTGAGCGACAGGTCCATGAGCAACTGCTCGCGCCGTTCTTCCGGGAAGAAGTTGACGATGCGGTCGAGCGCCTGGTTGGCCGAATTGGCGTGCAGCGTGGCCAGGCACAGGTGGCCGGTTTCGGCAAACGCCACGGCGTGTTCCATGGTGTCGCGGTCGCGGATTTCGCCCATCAGGATCACGTCGGGCGCCTGGCGCAGCGAGTTTTTCAGCGCCGCGTCCCAGCTTTCCGTGTCAACGCCCACTTCGCGCTGCGTCACGATGCAGTTCTTGTGCGGGTGCACGAATTCGATCGGGTCCTCGATCGTGACGATGTGGCCGTACGAATGGACGTTGCGCCAATCGAGCATGGCCGCGAGCGAAGTCGATTTGCCGCTGCCGGTGGCGCCCACCATGATCGCCAGGCCGCGCTTGCTCATCACCACGTCTTTCAGGATTTGCGGCAGGCCGAGCCCGTCGATCGTCGGCACTTCTTGTGGAATCAGGCGCAATACCATGCCGACGCTGCCTTGCTGCACGAAGGCATTCACGCGGAAACGGGCGATTCCGGCGGGTGAGATCGCGAAGTTGCATTCCTTGGTGCGCTCGAACTCGGCCGCCTGCTTGTCGTTCATGACCGCGCGCACCAGCGCGATCGTGTGCGCCGCCGTGAGCGGCTGCTCCGACACCTTGGTCACCTTGCCGTCGACCTTGATGGCTGGCGGGAATTCGGCCGTGATGAACAAGTCGCTGCCGTTGCGGCTCAACAGCAGCGTCAACAGATCGTGGATGAATTGGCCTGCCTGATCGCGTTCCATTCTGATCGCCTCCCGTCGTGCGGCTGGTGGATGGTGTCAGCCGAAAAAATTTCCCGAAACCTCGTCTCGCCGCGTGCTTCGAGCGGGCGCGTCGCGCTGCGCCGCTTTCACATGATCAGTTGAAGTTTTCCGGGATCTTCGCCTTGCTGCGCGCTTCGAGCACGCTGATCACGTTGCGGCGCACCAGCTCGGTCAGATTCTGATCCAGCGTCTGCATGCCGGTGCCGCGGCTGGTCTGGATGGTGGAATACATCTGCGCCACCTTGTCTTCGCGAATCAGGTTGCGGATCGCCGGGATGCCGATCATGATTTCGTGCGCCGCCACGCGGCCGGTGCCGTCCTTCAGCTTGCACAGGGTTTGCGAAATCACCGCTTCCAGCGATTCCGACAGCATGGAGCGCACCATGTCCTTTTCGGTCGCCGGGAACACGTCGATGATGCGGTCGATGGTCTTGGCCGCCGACGAGGTGTGCAGCGTGCCGAACACCATGTGGCCGGTTTCCGCCGCGGTCAGCGCCAGGCGGATGGTTTCCAGGTCGCGCAGTTCGCCCACCAGGATGGCATCCGGGTCTTCGCGCAGCGCCGAGCGCAGGGCGTTGGCGAAACTGTGCGTCATCGGACCCACCTCGCGCTGGTTGACCAGGCATTTCTTCGACTGATGCACGAATTCGATCGGATCCTCGATCGTCAGCACGTGGCTGTACTCGGTTTCATTGAGGTGATTCACCATCGCAGCGAGCGTGGTGGATTTGCCGGAGCCGGTCGGGCCGGTCACCAGCACCAGCCCGCGCGGTTTCAGCGCCAAGTCGCCAAAAATCTTCGGGGCGTGGAGCTGGTCCAGCGTCAGGATCTCGCTCGGAATGGTGCGGAACACGCCCGCAGCGCCACGGTTCTGGTTGAAAGCATTCACGCGAAAGCGCGCCAAGCCGCTGATTTCGAACGAGAAGTCGACTTCGAGGTTTTCTTCGTACACCTTGCGCTGCGCATCACTCATGATGTCGTACAGCATCTTGTAGACGTCCTTGTGCTCCAGCGGCTCGACGTTCAGGCGGCGCACGTCGCCGTTGACGCGGATCATGGGTGGCACACCGGCGGAGAGGTGCAGGTCGGACGCTTTGTTCTTGACGCTGAAAGCCAGCAGTTGGGTGATGTCCATGGGCGAGGGCGGCGTATGCGGTGGCTGATGCGCGTCGATTATGGCCGGATTCGCCGTGCGCTCCGCAGTAATGCAGGCAGCAACTCACCCCAAGTGAGGCACTAGGTTGAAACCCACGGGAAACCCGCGCGCGTCCGCGATGCGGACGCTTCAACGTGCTTTCTGCTCGGTCGCGATGTAACGCAGAGGTGCTGGCGGCACTGAATTCAGTGCAGCACCACCGGGTTTTGCGCCAGCTCGGCGTAGCCCGCCAGCGCCTGTTCCACTTCTTCCTGCGTCGGCGTGTTTTTTTGCCAGTCGGCGATGCGCGCTTCGAACAGGTCCGCCCACGAGCCGTCCAGGTAAACCTCTTTGCCGGAGCGCTTGTCGACGATTTCGAAGCCCTGCCGCATCAGTGTGGGCTTGGCCGCGTCGGTTGCGTCCTGATGTCCCGCTTCGGGCAGCAGGTGAACGACCGCGAAGCTTTCCGAGTTGTAGAGCGTGTTCATGTGTGCCACCCCGATTGCGCGTCCCGCATGCCGGGCTCGCTGTTCGGTAAGTGGGCGCCGGCCGCGCGCTTTCAAGGTGGCGCGCCGGGGCGTCGTGCCCCGGGCGCAGCGGGAAATCGAGCCGCTGCGCATCAATGAGGCGGGCGCGACATCATGGCCTTCGTGTTGGCCTTGCGCTCGGCATCGACTTGTTGCACGCTGGCGCGGGTGCCCACGCGGGCCAGGTAATCCTTGATCGGCAGGCCATCCAGGAAACTGTGACCGTAAACCAGCTTGGTCGCGAGCCCCACCAGCGGCAGGTGCACGATCGCCGTGCAATCCGCCAGCGTGAATTCAGGCCCCGCGATGAAGGGTGAGAAGTGCACCAGTCGGCTGAACGCCGCGATGTTGGTTTGCAGTTCGGTTTTCGTGATTTCCTTCAGCCGGTCGCTCACCGTGCCGCCGAAGAACGCTTGCGGATAGAGGCGCCGCGCCACCAGTTCCAGGTACAGCTCGCAGTGGCGAATCAGTTCGCGCACCTTGGCCGCAGCGAACGGATCGCGCGGCAGCAGCGGATGTTCGGGGTAGCGCGCTTCCAGGTATTCGAGGATCACGGTGGATTCGCTTAAGGGTCCGTGTTCCGTCAGGATGTAGGGCACTTTGCCGAGCGGGCTGGCGTGCTTGTCGGTCTCGCCCGCCCACGCGAGTTCCTCGGTGAACGGCACCTCTTTTTCGAGCAGGGCCAGTTTGACCGCGTTGTAGTAGTTGCTGGCAGCAAAGCCGACGAGTTTGAGCATGGATGTGCTTTCGGTCAGAAGGGGTGCACCGGCGTGCCGGACGAAGACCGCGGCCATTGTAGGAAAGCGGTCGATTCCCGCTTTCAGCGCGCCACGAGGTTGAAAAATTCGTCCGAGGTTTTGGGGAAGGGCGGGCCGATGCGCGAAATGCCGCTTACGCGGGCGCACGGCGTGCCATCGGCGCTCACCAGGCCGCGCATGAACACCAGCGTGCGCGTGCTGCGCAGCATTTCAGCGCTGCCTTCCAGCCAGCAGCCCAGTGGCGCGCCGGCGATGTAGTCGATTTGCAGGCTGACCGTGAGCAGAAAGCGCGGTTCGGCCTGCTCGCCCACCCGGTACGCCGACAGCGGCAGCAGCATGTCGCAGAAGCTCGCCATCATGCCGCCGTGCAGGTGGTTCATCGGGTTGCAGTGGCGCTTTTCCACCCGCAGTCCGAGCGTCACCGCGCCGCCCTCGCGCCGCAGATACAGCGGGCCGTTGCCGTTGATGAACGGGCCACCGGCGTGGATGGCGTGGAATCCGGGCGGGATTCCGGCACTGGAAACGGTGGCTTCGGGGACTTGGTCTGCAGTCATGGGGTGGGGGCTCGTGGGGTGCGCCGCGTGAGTGCGCCGCAGTTGTGCCTTGAATATAGACGCTGCGGGTGTTGGCGCGCCGGACGCGTGGGCGCAAGGTGGTGCGGACTGCCGGGGCCGCGCCGCTAAAATCAAGCGGTTCTTCTCTGCTTCATCCCCTGGAGTCGCTTGATGGTCAACCCTTCCCGCATGGCCAATGCCATTCGCGCGCTGGCGATGGACGCCGTGCAGAAAGCCAATTCGGGCCATCCAGGCGCGCCCATGGGCATGGCCGACATGGCGGTGGCGCTGTGGGGCCGGCACCTGCGGCACAACCCGGCCGACCCGCGCTGGGCCGATCGCGACCGCTTCGTCCTGTCCAATGGCCACGGTTCGATGCTGCTGTACGCGCTGCTGCATTTGACGGGCTACGACTTGCCGCTGGCCGAACTGCAGAATTTCCGCCAGTTGCACAGCAAGACCCCGGGGCACCCGGAGGTGGGCGTGGCACCGGGCATCGAAACCACCACCGGCCCGCTCGGGCAAGGCATCGGCAACGCGGTCGGCATGGCGCTGGCCGAGAAGCTGCTGGCGGCCGAATTCAACCGACCGGGGCATGCCATCGTCGATCACCACACCTATGTTTTCCTGGGCGATGGCGGCCTGATGGAAGGCGTGAGCCACGAGGCCTGCGCTCTCGCCGGCGCGTGGAAACTGAACAAGCTGATTGCGCTCTACGACGACAACGGCATCAGCATCGACGGCCAGGTCGCGCCGTGGTTCGTGGACGACGTGGCCGGGCGCTTCCGCGCTTATCAGTGGAACGTGATCGGGGCCATCGACGGCCACGACGTGGATGCGGTCGATCGCGCGATTCAGCAGGCGCAGCAGAGCACGCACCAGCCGACACTGATCATTTGCAGGACGCACATCGGCAAGGGCGCGCCACACAAGCAGGACACCGCGGCCGCGCACGGTTCGCCGCTGGGCGCCGAGGAAATCGCGCTGGCGCGCCAGCAACTTGGCTGGAACTACGGGCCGTTTGAAATTCCGGCGGACGTGTACGCCGATTGGGACGCCAAGGCGGCCGGCCGGCAGCATGAAGCGGAATGGCAACAGCGCTTTGCCGCGTATCAAGCCGCGCATCCCGACCTGGCGCGCGAATTCGCGCGCCGCATGGCGGGCGATCTGCCGGCGGACTTCGAGCAGATCGCTGCACAAGCCGTGCAGCAGGCCGCGAGCGAAGCGAAAACCGTGGCCACGCGCAAAGCGAGCCAGCTCGCGCTGGAAATTCTGACGGCGCGCCTGCCTGAACTGCTGGGCGGCAGCGCCGACCTGACCGGCTCCAACCTGACCAACACCGCCAGCACGCCGGCGCTGCGCTTCGACGCGGGCGGCGCGGTCGTGCGCGACGACCAGGGGCGCCTGGGGCGCCACATCAACTACGGCGTACGCGAATTCGGCATGACCACGGTGCTGAACGGCGTGGCGCTGCACGGCGGCTTCATCCCCTACGGCGGAACGTTTCTCACGTTCAGCGATTACAGCCGCAACGCCGTGCGCATGGCGGCGCTGATGAAGCAGCGCGTGGTGCTGGTGTACACGCACGATTCACTCGGCCTGGGCGAAGACGGGCCCACACACCAGCCGATCGAGCACGCCGCCAGCTTGCGGCTGATTCCGGGACTCGCCGTCTGGCGCCCGGCCGATACCGCCGAGACGGCCGTGGCGTGGACCGAAGCGCTGAAAAACGCGCATCGGCCGACCGCCTTGCTGCTCAGCCGCCAGAACCTGCCGTATTTGCCCAAGCATGGGTTGGACGACATCCGGCGCGGCGCTTATGTGTTGAGCGAGCCGGCCGACGCGGGCGTGAACCAACCGGCGCAAATCGTGCTGATCGCCACCGGCTCGGAAGTGCAACTGGCGCTCGCAGCGCAAAAGCTGCTTGCCGCCAAACAAGTGGCCGTGCGCGTGGTGTCCATGCCGAGCACGACCGTTTTCGACGCGCAGGACGCGGCCTACCGGAGCGTCGTGCTGCCGCATGGCGTGGCGCGCGTGGCGCTTGAAATGGGCGTGACCGGCGGCTGGTGGAAATACGGCTGCGCCGACGTCATCGGCATCGACCGCTTCGGCGAATCGGCGCCGGCCACGCAGTTGTTCGCGTACTTCGGCTTCACCGCATCGAAAGTGGCCGAGCGCGTGGAACGCGTTTTGAGTTCGCGTTGATACTCGGGCCAAGGATTTTTGACTTCAAGGGAATGACAACAATGACCATCAAGATCGGCATCAACGGCTTCGGGCGCATCGGGCGCATGGTGTTCCGCGCGGCAGTGGCCAACTATCCGGACCTCGAATTCGTCGGCATCAACGACTTGCTGGACGCGCCGCACCTGGCCTATCTGCTCAAGTACGACAGCGTGCACGGGCGCTTCCAGGGCGACGTCGGCACCAGCGGCAACGACCTGGTGGTGAACGGCAAGAAAATTCGCCTCACGGCCGAGCGCGATCCGGCCAACCTGAAGTGGGATGCGGTCGGCGCCGACGTGGTGATCGAATCGACCGGCCTGTTCCTGACCAAGGAAGGCGCACAAAAACACTTGGCCGCGGGCGCCCGGAAAGTGATGATGAGCGCGCCCAGCAAGGACGAGACGCCGGTGTTCTGCTTTGGCGTGAACGACAAGACCTACGCCGGCGAAGCCATCATCAGCAACGCGTCCTGCACCACCAACTGCCTGGCGCCGCTGGCCAAAGTGATGCACGACAAGTGGGGCATTCGGCGCGGTCTGATGACCACGGTGCACGCCGCCACCGCCACGCAGAAGACGGTGGACGGACCGAGCGCCAAGGACTGGCGCGGCGGCCGCGGCATCCTGGAGAACATCATTCCGGCGTCGACCGGCGCCGCCAAGGCGGTCACGCGCGTGATCCCGCAATTGAAAGGCAAGCTTACCGGCATGGCGTTCCGCGTGCCGACGTCAGACGTGTCGGTGGTCGATCTGACCGTTGAACTGTCGAAGGCCGCCACGTACGACGAGATCTGCGCCGAGATGAAAACGCAATCCGAAGGCGCGCTCAAAGGCGTGCTCGGCTACACCGATGAAGCCGTGGTCGCCACCGATTTCCGCGGCGATCCGCACTCGTCGATTTTCGACGCCAAGGCCGGCATCGCGCTCGACAGCACCTTCGTCAAGCTGGTGAGCTGGTATGACAACGAGTGGGGCTATTCCAACCGCTGCCTCGACATGGCGCGCGCGATTGCTGGAAAGTAACCCCGGCTCGCCGCAACGAAAAACGCGCCGCCGGCGCGTTTTTTCATGCGGGTTCGAGCACGTGGATCAGCTTGCGCTCGACCCAGTCCTTGGTTTGCGCGCCGTACGCCTGCATGTGCGCCGACTTGGCGTGCGCCTGCAGGTCGGCAAGCGACGCCCATTTCTCGATGGCGATGAACGTGTCCGGGCCGATGCTGCCGCGCGAGGGCGGCAGGCCGGCCGCGTCGATTGCGGCGCCATACTCGATGCAACCGTATTCAGCGCGCACCGCGGTGCAGTTGGCGTTGAAGGCGGCGAGCACCTGGGCGCGCTGGCCCGGCTTGGCGGTAATGAATGCGATCACCTGAATCATGGCTGGCTCCGTTGGTTGAAATGGGAAATCCACGGCCGTGCGTGCCGCGGAATTTAGCAAACTGCCGGGTCGTGGCAGATGCGCCGGCGCCTCGACGGCGCGAATGCGATGGGACGGGGCGAAGCGCGAGCGTGGATTCGCGCCCGCGCGGCAATGACCGAAGGCATGAGGCATTGCCTTTGTTCCCGACTTCTGTGTAAGCTGTCCCCATGATGCTGATTGTGAAATGGCTGCTTTCGGCGGTCGCACTGCTGTTCATCGCCTACATCTACAAGGGTGTGAGCGTGGCCGGATTTGGCTCGGCGCTGATCGCGGCGCTGGTGATCGGCCTGCTGAATCTGCTGGTGCGCCCGATCCTGATCGTGCTCACCATTCCCATCACGCTGGTGACGCTCGGGCTGTTCCTGTTCGTCATCAATGCGCTCATGTTCTGGGCGGCATCGGGCATCCTGCGCGGCTTTCACGTCAACGGCTTCTGGGCGGCCTTGATCGGATCGCTGCTGTATTCGCTGCTGGGTGTGCTGATCGATCGCGCGCTCACGGGCGGCGCCGGCGCGCGCTGGGTCTGAACCGGAGGAACCCGATACGGCCAAATCGGCGAGCGCGAGACGAAACGAAGCCTGCTGTTCGTGCGCTGCCATGACGAAATGACGCCGCCGCTCTGCGGCAACATGACGGCGGCTCTGCGTCATGGCTGGGGTAGCGGCCGTCATCGACGCGCAGCGAAGGCGGTCATCACGCCGAACGCCCAGCACGAAACGTGGGCATGACGGCGGCGCCTCAACTCCACTTCTTCTCTTCTCGTTTCTGCTCGCGCAGCGCGTCTTGCGCAGCGTGCATGCGGCTGTCGACGATGCTTGCTTCGATCAGGTCGGCCGGGCTGCTCTGGTGCTGGCGCGAGTAATCCTGCGCCGCGCGCCAGCGGTCGATGGCGCCGGCGAAATCCAGGCGCGCCATTTGCACTTCGCCTTCGGCGCGCAGCGCGCGCAGCATTTGGCCCTGCGCCTGCAGCGCCTGCGCCAATTTGGCCCAGGCGCCGGCATCGGTCGGGTGGTCGCTCACCCACGGCTGCAGCGCCGAGGCGGCATCGGCGCCATGCCCGGCGCGGATTTGCGCCTCGCTGCGCATGAGCAGCAGGGCGCGGCCGTCCTGTCCGCGCGGATTGGTGTTGCCGCGGGCGGCCGGGTCGGTGGCCGGCAGAATCGTCAACGCCTGCTGCGGCTGGTCGGCGCGCAGCGCCAGCTCGGCCCGCAGCATCCGGGCCTGGTGCAGCGCCCGCGGATGCGCGCCCATGGCCTGTTCCAGTTGACCCGCCAGCGCCTGCGCGCGCGTTGGGTTGCGCAATTCGGTGTGCGCGAGCGTGGCGGCGTAGAGCGCCGGCGCCTGGCGCACCGCGGATTGCGCCGCGAACCCCGGCTGATCGGGCTCACCTGCCCACTGGCGCAAGACGTCCACGCCCGGCCGTCCCAGCACGCGGGCGCGCGCTGCCAGCAGCAAGGTTTCCCAATCGGTCGGCGGCTTGGTGTGCGGGATGTTCTGTTCGCGCAACTGCACGTCGGCAATGCGCTCGCTGGTGAGCGGGTGCGTGCGCAGGAACGGCCAGTCGCCGTTGTCGTTCAGGCGTGACGCGGCTTCGAGCTTCTCGAACATGCTGACGAAACCCTGGGGCGCGAAACCGGCTTTCGTCATCAGGCCGTAACCCACGCGATCGGCTTCCTGTTCCATGCTGCGTGAAAACACCAGTTGCTGGCGGATGATCGCCGCCTGTCCGCCGGCGGCGATGGCGGCGCCGGCCTGCGGGTTGCGGCTCGCGGCCACCGCGCCCAGCAGCAGTGCGGCGATCATCAGCGGCGTCTGGCGCCCCTGTTCGCCCAGCATGCGGGCGATGTGGCGCTGCACGATGTGGCCGGTTTCGTGGCCCATCACGGAGGCCAGCTCGGCGCGCGAACTGACGACGCCCACCATGCCCATCAGCAACCCCATGTAGCCGCCAGGCAAGGCGAAGGCGTTCACGTCCTTGTCGCGGCCGAGCAGCAACTTCCAGGCGAAGCTTTCGTCCAGGTCCGGGGTGATTTCGCCGAGCTCGCGCCCGGCCACGCGCAAGCGGTGCCAGATGCCGCTGGCGTACTCGCCAATGATCGGATCGTCGACGTAATCGGGATCGCGATACAGGTCGCGCACGATCAGATCGCCCAGCTTGCGCTCCTGGGCGGCGGTCAGATCGCCTTGGTTGCCGAGCGCCGGCAACCCGGATTGCGCGCGGGCCGCAGCCTGCAACGCCAGCTCTCCGGCAGGCAGCGCAAACAGGGTTCGGACCATGCGCCAGTTGAAACGGCGGCGCGTCAACGGGTTGAATGGCGGTTTCGAGTCCACGGGACGATGTGCTCCGAAAAGGTGCGCCGCATCCAATGATCCGGCGACCTTCGTATGATGCCCAAATCCTGCGGATGTTCTGCACGACCCGAGCGCTGACGGACGCGCTCGGGCGGAGGATTCCCGCTGCTCTTCCAAGGGGACACACCGTGTCGGACTCTGCACCCAAACCCCAGCTCACGCATTTCGACGCGCACGGCCAGGCGCACATGGTCGACATCGGCGCCAAACCAGCGACGCGCCGCGTGGCGCGTGCCAGCGGCCGCATCCTGATGAAGCCGGAGACCCTCGTGCTGATCCAGTCGGGCACGGCCAAGAAAGGCGACGTGCTGGGCGTGGCGCGCATCGCCGGCATCATGGCGAGCAAGAAAACCAGCGAACTGATCCCGCTGTGCCACCCGCTTGCGCTCTCGCACGTGGCGCTCGATTTCGACGTGGGCGCGCTTTCAGACGCGCAGGCGAAAGGTGTGCGCTGCGTCGCCACCGTGGAAACCACGGGCCCCACCGGCGTCGAGATGGAAGCGCTCACCGCCGTGCAGATCGCGCTGCTCACGATTTACGACATGTGCAAGGCAGTCGATCGCGGCATGACGGTGACCGACGTCCACCTGCTGGAAAAAGACGGCGGCAAGTCAGGGCATTACGTCGCGTCCGATTCGAGCTTGTAATGGCGCAGAGGTGCACCCGGCGTGGTCCGGGCGCGCCGCACTGGGGATTGCGCGCTGCCTGTGACGGCGCGGATGGATGGGTGTGATGGATCGCGCTTGGCTGGAAGATCGAAGGGGGCAATCTGCGTGGGCTGCCCTGTTTGGCGTCCTTTTGACTGGCGAAGCCCGGACGACGCTTGAATTGGTGCGTGCCGCCGGACTGACGGTCGTGCAGGTCCACACGCGACTTGAGCAGCTCAAGTTGCGCGGCATCGCGCGCGTCGAAGTGCGTGCGCAGCGGCCGTACTGGCGCATTGCAAGCCCGACTGCCGCGCGTGCGCTGCAGGCGCTGGGGCTGGAGCCGCGTGCCGACGCGATCGCCCTGCGCTGGCGGCGCCGGTGCAATCAGCCGCTCAAGCGGGCGCGGCGCTGCTACGGGCATCTGGCCGGCGAACTCGGCGTGGCGCAGATGAAGGCGCTGCGCGCCTGCGACTGGGTGCGTCTGGAAGGCGCACACGCCGTGCTTACACCGGCCGCGCGCACCTGGGCCGCCGCGCACGGCATCAGCGTTGCGTCCGAGGCGCGCGGCGCGCGCCGCTGCCTGGACTGGTCGGAGCGCCGCGACCATCTGGGCGGCGCGTTTGCCCGCGCGCTGCTGGATTACGAGCTGGCCCAAGGCTGGCTGCGCGCCGCAGCCGTGCCGCGCGCGCTCGAACTGACGGCGCTCGGAGAACACGTCTTCCTGCCCTGGCTGAACGGCGCACACGTGCCGTTGTGACGGCGGGCTGCACGTCAGCGCTGGTCGCTTAACATCGGACCATGAGCGATCGCTACGCGGTTCTGGGTCATCCAATCGGCCACAGCCGCTCGCCGCAGATCCACCGCTGGTTTGCTGCCGCCACCGGACAAGACCTGCGCTATGACGCGCTGGATGCGGGCAGTGACGTGCCGAGCTTCCTGCGCACCTTGGTTGAATTCCGCGCGGCCGGCGGCTTGGGCGTGAACGTGACCTTGCCGTACAAGCTGGCCGCGCTGCAGGCCGCCGACGGCGCAAGCGAGGGGGCGCGCCTGGCCGGCGCCGCGAACACGCTGAAATTCGAGGACGGCCGCATCGAAGCGCGCAACACCGATGGCGTCGGCTTGGTGCGCGACATCGAAACCAATTGCCACGTGGCGCTGAACGGCCGGCGCGTGCTGCTGCTGGGCGCGGGCGGCGCGGCGCGCGGCGTGCTGCTGCCGCTGGCATGGGCGGGCGCGCGCTGCATCGTGGTGGCGAATCGCACGGCGGAAAAGGCACAAGCGCTGGCCAGCGAACTGGTGCCGCACGCCGAGGGTACGGTGCTGGACGGGATGGGGTTGGACGGCTTGGCAGGGGCCGGCGTATTCGACGTCGTGATCAACGCCACGTCCGCGAGCCTGAGCGGCGCGGCGCTGGATATTTCGGCGGGCGTGTTTGCCGCGGACGCACTGGCGTACGACCTGGTTTACGGCCAGGGGCTCACGCCGTTCCTGCGGTCTGCGCGCGACGCGGGCGTAAGGCATTTGGCCGACGGTACCGGCATGCTGGTCGAGCAGGCGGCCGACGCTTTTGCCTGGTGGCGCGGCGTGCGGCCCGAAACGGCGACAGTGCGGGCGCGGCTGGCGGTGCCTCTCGAGTGACTGCGCTGGTGCGCACAGGGCTTTGAACACCTTTTTGGGATCACGGGAGAACGATTTGAACAATTTGGCTGCGTTGGGCGACACGTTTTCAGGCCGCGTCGGCGTCGAGGTGGTGGAGCGCGGTCGCGGTTCGGGCCGGTGCCGGCTGCAACTCGCGCCGTGGCTTTTCAATCCGCATGGCGTGGTGCATGGCGGCGTGCTGTTCACGCTGGTCGACACCTGCATGGGCGTGGCGCTTTATCCGACGCTGCAGCCTGATCAACTGTGCGCCACCATCGACATCCAGATCAGCTACCTGAATCCGGTGACCGAAGGTCCGCTGCAATGCACGGCTGAGCTGATCAAGCGTGGCAAGCGCGTGGCGCATCTGTACGCGCGGGTCTCCGTGGCGGATACCGTGGTGGCCACGGCGACCGGAAATTTCGCCATCTTTCAACGCAAACCCCAGGCGATTCTGGCGGGTGCGGGGCAATCCGCGTCGGCACAGGACACCGCCAAGTAGCCGCGCGCGCCGGCGCTTCTCCATAATGCAGCCATGAAAATCCTGGTTTTGCACGGCATCAACCTCGACATGCTGGGGCAGCGCGATCCGGCGCAGTACGGACACGCCACGCTCGCTGACGTGGACGCGCAATTGCAAGCGCTCGCCGCGGAACTGGGCGCCGAGCTGGCGTGCTTCCAGACCAACCACGAAGGCGCCCTGTGCGAGCGCATCCATCAGGCGCTGCGCGAAGCCGCTGACGGCGTGGTGATCAACGCTGCCGCCTGGACGCATACCAGCGTGGCGATCCGGGACGCGCTCGAGATGCTGAAATGCCCGCGAGTGGAAGTGCACATGTCCAACATCCACGCGCGCGAGCCATTCCGCCGGCATTCCTACGTGGCCGAAGTGGCCACGGGGCAGATTTGCGGCTTCGGTGTGGATTCGTATTTGCTGGGGTTGCGTGCGTGCGTCGACCAAGTGCGCGCGCGCCAAAACGAGAAGAACTGACGTCATGGGAAAACGGGTTACGCAAGTCGCCACGCGCACCGGCGACGACGGCACCACCGGGCTCGGCAACAACACGCGCGTGTCGAAATCGAGCGCACGGCCGGTGGCGATGGGCGACGTCGACGAGCTCAACAGCGCCATCGGCGTGATGCTGTGCGAGCCCATGCCGGACGACGTGCGCAAGCTCCTCACCGACATCCAGCAACAGCTTTTCAACCTGGGCGGCGAACTCTCCATTCCAGGCTTCGAGCTGCTGAAGGATGCGGCGCTGGACGAACTGGACGCCGCGCTCAAGCACTACAACGCGCACCTGCCGCGGCTGCAGGAGTTCATCCTGCCCGGCGGCACGCGCGCCGCGGCGCAGGCGCACATCTGCCGCACGGTGGCGCGTCGCGCCGAGCGTTCGGTCGTCGCGCTCGGTGAACAGGAAGAATTGCGGGCCGCGCCGCGGCGCTACCTGAACCGGCTCTCCGACCTGTTTTTCGTGCTGGCGCGCGTGCTCAACCGCGATGCGGCGGGGCACAAGCTGAACGCCGAGGTCTACTGGCAGAGCGAAAAGCTCAAACACTTCGAGACGGACAAGAACTAGCGCCGGCGTTGCAAGCGCAGTGCCTGTGGCGCGTCCGAGCCATCCCCGCGCGACGGATGGCGCCAGGGGTCGACGCTGCCCACGCGCCGATCCAGCACGATCACGCGGCCAACAACGCGGCCACGCCCGGGCCCCGGATCTGACCGCCGTTTGACGGCGCAGGGGGGCTCCGGTTTCCCCCGTTGCTGCTCGGGAAAAACCCGGGTGCCCGTGCGTGCCCAGAGCCGTTAGCATCGGGGCTCGAACCCATGTATGTATTTACACAATCCACGAGGAGGGCGCCGATGCGCTTGAAGACCAAAATCGCGGCCGGATTCGCGGCTTGCCTGTTCGTCCTGGGCGGCGCGGCCGTGGCCCAGAAGAGCCAGTTCATCACCGTCCTCACGGGCGGGCAAAGCGGCGTTTACTACCCCGTGGGCGTGGCGCTGTCGCAGATTCTCGGCAAAGCCATCCCGGCAGCCAAGGCGACGGCGCAGGTGACCAAGGCGTCGGCCGAGAACATGAACCTGCTGCAGGCCGGCCGCGGCGAGCTCGCGTTTGCGCTCGGCGACACCGTGCTGGATGCCTGGAACGGCGACGCCGAAGCGGGTTTCAAGGAGCCGCTGAAGAACCTGCGCGGCTTCTCCGCCACCTACAACAACTACATCCAGATCGTCGCCAATGCCGATTCGGGCATCAAGACGCTGGCCGACCTGAAGGGCAAGCGCGTCTCGGTCGGTGCCGCCAAGTCGGGCACCGAACTGAATGCGCGCACGGTGTTCAAGGCGGCCGGCCTGACCTATGCCGATATCGGCCGGGTCGAGTACCTGCCGTTCGGCGAGTCAGTGGAGCTCATCAAGAACCGGCAGCTCGATGCCACTTTCCAGTCGGCCGGCCTCGGCGTGGCGTCGATCCGCGACTTGGCGAGTTCCGTCAAGATCGTGGTGGTGCCGGTGCCCAAGGACATCGTGACCAAGATCGACAGCCCGGTCTATCTCCCCGCGGTGATTCCCGCGAACACCTACAGCGGCCAGGACGCCGACGTGGACACGGTGGCGATTCCGAACTTCCTCGTCACGCAATCCAAGGTGCCGGATGAATTGGCGTACGAAATGGTGAAGGCGATGTACGACAACATCGACACCCTGCATTCGGCGCACAACGCGGTCAAGGGGCTGAAGGTCGAGAACGCCTTGAACGGCATGCCGGTTCCGCTGCACCCGGGCGTCGAACGCTACTACCGGCAAGTGGGCGTCCTGAAGTGAGCTTGCTCGCCGGCGCGCAGACGTCTTGCGCCCCGGCGCTTTTCCGCCGATCTTTCCGACGTTTCCCATGAGCGACCACGCACCTTCGGCCGCCTCGGCCGAAATCTACGGCACGCCGCTCGACGCGCCGCCCGCGCCCACGCACGACAAGCTGGCGTGGCGCACGCCGCTGTTCTGGATCGCGCTCGCGTTCTCGACCTTCCAGGTCATCACCGCGGCGTTCAACCCGATCTCCAGCCAGGTGGTGCGCGGGGTGCACGTGGGCTTCGTGCTGCTGATGATCTTCGCGCTCTACCCGAGCTTCATCAAGGGGCGCAAGACGGGCAAGGCCGAGTGGGCGCTCGCCTGGCTGCTCGGCATCGCGGGATTCGCCACCGGCCTCTATCAATGGCTGTTCGAGGCCGACCTGACGCACCGCGCGGGCGAACTCACGCCGGCCGACTGGGTGATCGGCGTGCTCCTGATCGTGCTGGTGTTCGAAGCCACGCGCCGCATGATGGGCTGGGCGCTCTTCATCGTCTGCGGCGTGTTCCTGGCCTACGGCATCTGGGGGCACCTGGCGCCGGGCTTCCTGCAGCACCGCGGCTATGGCCTGGACCAGATCGTGAGCACGCTCTCGTTCGGCACCGAAGGCATTTACGGCACGCCGACTTACGTGTCGTCGAGCTACATCTTCCTGTTCATCCTGTTCGGCGCGTTCCTGGAACAGGCAGGCATGATCCAACTCTTCACCGACTTTGCCATGGGCACCGTTGGCCACACGCGCGGCGGGCCGGCCAAGGTGGCGGTCATCAGCTCGGGGCTCATGGGCACCATCAACGGCTCGGGCGTGGCCAACGTGGTCACCACCGGCCAGTTCACCATCCCGCTGATGAAGCGCTTCGGCTACTCGTCCGCGTTTGCCGGCGGTGTCGAAGCCACTGCCAGCATGGGCGGCCAGATCATGCCGCCGGTGATGGGCGCGGTGGCCTTCATCATGGCCGAGACGCTCAACATCCCCTACATCGAGGTGGTCAAGGCCGCCGCAATCCCGGCCATCCTCTACTACGCCACGGCGTTCTGGATGGTGCACCTGGAAGCCGGGCGCAAGGGCCTCATCGGCCTGCCCAAGGACCAGTGCCCGAACCCGTGGACCGCGGTGAAGCGCCAGTGGCACCTGCTGATTCCGCTCGTCGGCCTGGTCTGGCTGCTGATGGCGGGCTACACGCCGCTCTTTTCGGGCACCGTGGGGCTGGGCCTCACGGCCATCCTGATCTTCGGCGCGGCCTGTATGCTGGGCGTGCGCAGCATGGCGCTGCGCGTGCTGTTCTGGGTGCTGCTGGCGATTGCCACGGCCGGTTTCTTCAAGTTCGGCGTGGGCACCTTCTTCGTGGTCACCGCGGCGCTGGTGGCGCTCACCTATGCCATGCGCAAGGGCCAGGACGCGCGGCGCCTGGCGGTGCAGTCCATGGTCGACGGCGCCAACCTGGCGCTGTCGGTGGCCATCGCCTGTGCGCTGGTGGGCGTGATCATCGGCATCATCAACCTGACCGGGATGGCCACCGAAATCGGCGGCCAGGTCATCAGCATCGGCGAGCACAACCTGTTCCTGGCGCTGCTGCTCACCATGATCACCTGCCTGATCCTCGGCATGGGCATCCCGACGATTCCCAACTACATCATCACCAGCTCGCTGGCCGCG
>SCQQ01000064.1 GCA_004299095.1 Burkholderiaceae bacterium
CCGATGATTGCCGCGGTCAAGGGCATTTGCTTCACGGTGGCCATCGAGCTGATGCTGGCCGCGGACATTGCCGTGGCCGCCGACAACTGCCGCTTCAAGCAGATGGAAGTGCAGCGCGGCATCATGCCGAGCGGCGGCGCAACGCTGCGCATGCGCGAACGCGCCGGCGTGGGCGACGCCATGGTGCACCTGCTCACCGGCGATGAATTCGACAGCGCCGAAGCGCTGCGCTGCCATTACGTGCACCAGGTCGTGCCGGTGGCCAAGGTGCTGGACGCGGCAGTGAAGCTGGCACGCCGCATTGCCGAGCAAGCGCCGCTTGCGGTCGTGGCCACGCGCCGCAACGTGATGAAGGCACTGGAACAGGGCCAGGCGGCGGCCGTCGCCGATTTGCTGCCCGAGCAGCAGCGCCTGGCCAAAACGGACGACGCCGCCGAAGGCGTGCGCTCGTTCGTCGAAAAGCGCCCGGCACGCTTCACCGGCCGCTGAATCCTCCGCCTGCACGGCACGCGCTGGGCAGGCCCCATCCCCACGACAAGGACGCCACCATGGAACCCAAAGCCTCCACCCCGCCTGCCGAAGGCTGCATCGAGACCGAAGTCGTCGACGACCACATCCTGCTGATCGGCATCAACCGTCCAGCCAAATACAACGGCTGGACGCCGCGCATGTTCCGCGAACTGGCCGAGGCCTATACCCGTCTCGACGACGAACCCGGCCTGCGCGCGGGCGTGTTGCACGCCTTCGGCAAGCACTTCACCGCCGGGCTCGATCTGCCCGTGGTTGCGCCTTATCTGAAGCGCGGCGAAAAGCTCACGCCGCCGGGTCTGGTGGAGCCGCACGACTTCGGCCTGCCCGGCTACCGGCGCAGACAGAAGCCGATGGTCGCCGCCGTCAAGGGCATTTGCTACACCGTCGGGATCGAGCTCATGCTGGCCGCCGACATCGCGATTGCGGCCGACGACTGCCGCTTCCGACAAATGGAAGTGCAGCGCTGCATCCTGCCCGCGGGCGGCGCCACGCTGCGCATGCCGGAACGCGCCGGCGTCGGCAACGCCATGCTGCACCTGCTTACGGGCGATGAATTCGACAGCGTCGAGGCGCTGCGCTGCAACTTCGTGCAGAAAGTGGTTCCCGTGGCCGAACTGCTGGACAGCGCGCTCGACCTGGCGCGGACGATTGCCGCGCAAGCGCCCGCGGCGGTGATGGCAACGCGCCTCAACGTGCTGAAAGCCATCGAGCTCGGTCAGGCCGCCGCCGTGGCCGACTTCGCGCCAGTGCAGAAAGCGCTGGCCGCGAGCGAGGACGCCGCCGAAGGCGTGCGCGCCTTCATCGAAAAGCGACCGGCGCGGTTTACCGGTCGCTGAGGTCGCGGCGGCCAGGCCTCGGGAACGAGAAAGGGCGCCGCGAGCGCCCTTTCTCGTTGCCCGTCTCCGCACCCACGTCTGCTGTGGTGCATGAATGAGGCGCCCCGCACGCACCGCGCCGAACCGAGCCCGGGAGGTATGCGCCGTGAGCGCGCGAACCTTCGTCTCGTCAGCTATATTCACGACCGAAGAAGCAGGAACGGCGCGGATGCCACCTGCACGAAGTACCGAGGAGTCCAAGCAAGATGCAAGTTTCGGCCCTTTCACCCGTCGAAGCCACTCTCAACAAACTGGCGGCGCACATGCGCGGGCGCCGTGACCTGCCGATCACGGTTCGCTGGAAAGGTGGAACGCTGATCAAACTGGGCGAATTCGATCAGGCGAAAGTCACGGTCGACGTGCTTGACGCCAAGGGCGCGGCGGCGCTGGCGGCGCCCTCGCTCGACGGGCTCGGCGAAGCCTACGTCGAAGGCCATCTGGACGTTCAGGGTTCGGTGCAAGACATCATCGACGTGGCGCACCGCTTGGCAGAAGCGGGCAGCAGCGGCGGCGACAAGCCGGGACTGGTCGAACGCGTGGTCCGTCACCTCGCCAATGCCACCAGCCACACCAAGGCGCAGGACCGGGCCGACATCCAGTACCACTACGACGTCTCCAACGCCTTCTATTCCGAATGGTTGGACCCGGCCATGCTGTATTCGTGCGCCTACTTCGAGGACGGCGACGAAACCCTGGCCGAAGCGCAAACCAAAAAGCTCGACCACATCCTGACCAAGGTGCGCCTGCTGCCGGGCCAGCGCCTGCTGGACATCGGTTGCGGCTGGGGCGGCCTGGTGCTGCGCGCGGCGCAAAAATTCGGCGCCACGTGCGTGGGCGTGACGCTGTCGCAAAACCAGTTCGATCTGGCGACGCAGCGCGTGAAAGACGCCGGCTTGCAGGACAAGATCGAAATCCGCCTGCAGGACTACCGCGACATCCCCGACACCTTCGACCGCATCACCAGCGTCGGCATGTGCGAGCACGTTGGGCTGAAGAATCTCGAAACCTATTTCAAGGTCGCGCACGACCATCTCGCGCCCGACGGCTGGATGCTGAACCACAACATCACCAGCACCGATCCGGACAACGGCGAAACCAGCCAGGGCGGCGGCGATTTCATCGACCGTTACGTGTTCCCGGACGGCGAGCTGCCGCACATCAGCACCGTGCTCAACTGCATGCAGCGCGCCGGCATGGAGCCGATCGACGCCGAAGGCCTGCGACGCCACTACGCGCAAACACTCAAGTGCTGGAGCGACACGTTCGAAGCCAAGGGCGAGAAGCTGAAATCCATGGTGCCTCCCAAAACCTGGCGCGTCTGGCGCATGTATCTGGTGGGCTGCCAGTGGGCCTTTGAAAACGACGAGTGCTCGGTGTTTCAGGTGCTGTGCCACCGCGCTGGCCAGCACTCGAACACGCTGCCGCGCTCGCGCCGCTGGATCTACGACAACGAAGGTTGACCCGGCCGTTCACGCGCTCGCCGGTTGGCTGCCGTGGCGGCCGCGCCGGTGAGGCCACGCGGGACAGCGCGCTGCGTAAGATGCGCGTCATGGCACACCCGATTCCCGCATCGCACCAATGGTCCGATCTGTCGACCGATGACTTCGCGTCGCTCGACCGGGTGCGCGCGATTGCGGTGCTGCCGGTAGCGGCCACCGAGCAGCACGGCCCGCATTTGCCGCTCTCGGTCGATTCGGACCTGGCCGACGCCATGACCCGCGAGGCGGCGCGGCACGTGCCCGCTGACTTGCCCGCCCTTTTTTTGCCCGTGCAGCGCGTCGGCTTCAGCCCCGAACACAGCGCGTTCCCCGGCACGCTCACCTTGAGGGCCGAAACCGTCATTCGCCTGTGGACCGACATCGGTGAAAGCGTGCACCGAAGCGGCGTGCGCAAACTCCTCCTGTTCAACACCCACGGCGGCAATTCGGGCCTGCTGGATCCGGTGGCACGCGACCTGCGCGCGCGCCTTGGCATGCTGGCCTACAGCGTGAGCTGGTACCACCTGCCGCTCACGGCGCCCGACGGCGGCGACGTGCTGGCGCGCTTTTCCCCGGCTGAGCGGCGTTTTGGCGTGCACGCGGGCAAACAGGAAACCGCGATCATGCTGGCGCTGATGCCCGAAAAAGTGCGGCGCGACAAGCTGGAAAATTTCGTTTCCACGTCCGAACAGCGCGCGCGCGCCCTGCCGATTCTTGGCCACGAAGGCGGCGCGCGTTTTGCCTGGGCCACGCAAGACCTGAATCCGAAAGGCGCAGCGGGCAACGCCGCCGCCGCCAAGGCGGAAGACGGCGTGGCGCTGGTCGAAGCCGTTGGCCGCGCCCTGGCGGGGTTATTGCAAGACATCGACCACCTGCCGGCGGACACGCTGCGCCAACGCTGACGCCTGCCGGGCGCGCATACCCGACGCCGCCTCAGGCAAACGTCACCCAATCGCGGTACGCCTCTGCGTCCAGATGCGGCAGTGCGTTGTATGACAGCAGGTTGAAGCGCTTGGGCGTGAACGTCATTTCCGTGACCGCCGAGTTGCGATAGAAGAGATTCATTTCGATGGTGGCTTCGGGCGGCGCCGACAGCACGTGGCCGACCGCCGTGGTGATCGGCCCGCCGCTCGCCACCAGCGCCACGTTGCCGGAAAAATGCGTGCGCACGTGCGCCAGCGCGCCGACCACGCCGTGCACGAAATCCGCATAGCTCGGCATCCCGTCCGGCCGGGTTTCCGCGCGCATCCAGGCAGTCAGGCCGCGCCGCAGCGCGCGGAAATAATCGCGCCGGCGCTCCGGGCTGTCGACCGTGAAATCAAAATCCGGATCGAGCGCGCGCAGCACCGCGTGGCCGTCGTATTCGTTCAGCCCGGGCCAACTCACGTGGGGCACGCCGCTCCAGCCCGCGCCAGCGGCCATTTCTTCCCAGGTCTGGATCTGGCGCTGCAGCGTCCCGGTAAGCACCGCGTCGAAGCAGAACGCCGCGCCGTGGCGCTCGCGCCAGTAGGCGCCGAGGCACCGCGCTTGCCGGCGCCCGAGAACGCTCAATTGGTCGTAATCGTCGGCGCCAAAACTCGCCTGTCCGTGGCGCACCAAATACAGAGTTCCCATTCCCATCCCTTTGAAAAAGCGGCGCGCGCTCAGCCGGCGCGGCCGAACTTGCGCCCCACCGCGACCGTGGCCACGACCGCCAGCGCGAAGCCGAGCGAGAGCGCATCGACGCGTTCGCCCAACAGCGGCACAGCAAAAAACATCGCCAGAAACGGCTGCAGCAGCAACACCTGGCTCATGCGCAGCGGCCCGCCCCAATCCATGCCGCGGAACCAGGCGAAAAATCCGGACCACATCGATACCGCGCCGACATAGGCCACGCCGATCCAGGCCGACGCGTGAATGTGCGCCAGATCGGCCGAGTTCGGCCAGAACCAGAGCGCCAGCGGCAGCGAGAGCGGCAACGCCACCACGCACATCCAGCAAATCACGCGCTCGGCGCCGAGCGCCGCGGTCACGTCGGCGCCGGCCACGTAACCCATGGCCGTGAGCAGCACGGCCCCGATCAGCAGCGCGTCGGCCCAGTGAAACGCAAAGCCGCCGCCAGTCCGAGCGCGCACGAGGGAGAAGACGACGACCAGCGCTGCGCCCAGCACCGCGCACAGCCAAAAGCCGACGCTCTCGCGCGCATGCAGCATCAGGGCCGCACAGGCCGCGGTCGCCAGCGGTACCACGGCGACGATGACTGCCGCATGCACTGCGGTCACGCTGCGCATCGCCAACGCCAGCAGCAGCGGCCAGCCGATCACGTTGCCGGCGATCGCCAGCGCCAGTGATTTCCAGTGGCGGCGTGCCGGCAGCGGCGAACGGGTCAACAACAAGTACGCGGCCGACAGCGATCCGGCCAGCGCCGCGCGCGCGGCCGTGACGAACAACGGTGAGAGCTGCGGATCCTGATCCGAGCCCGTCGCCATGCGCGTGGCCGGCAACGTCACCGCGAACAGCGCCATGGCCAGGACGCCGAGCCAGAAGCCGATGCGGACCCGGCGCACGTCCGCGGTTTCACTCACGAGAGGCGCCCCGCGACCGGAGCGTGGACCGCGGGCGCCGCGCCCGGCCGCAGCGCCGACTGCGCCATCCAGAGCGCGGTGATGACCAGCGCCAGCGCCATCACGCGGTTGAACCAGAGCAGGCGCCGGCCGCGCGTCAGCCATTGGCGCAACAGCGAACCGACCACGGCATACGTGAAATTGCTGGAAAAACCGAACACCACCATCAGGACCAGCGCCCACCCCAGGCGCACCGGCCAGTCGGGCCGGCCGGCGATCCAGCCCGCCACCACCGCCAGCACCAGGAACCAGACCTTGACGTTGAGGAACTGCAGCCATACGCCTTCGGCAAAGGTCACGTCCAGCCGTCGGTCATCGACCTCCGCCAGCGTGCCGCTGCGCACCAGGCGTACGGCCAGCCACAGCATGTAGAGCACGCCGACCGACAAAATGCCCCAGCGCAACGGCGGCACGGCCACCACCAGCGCGCCCAGGCCGACGCCGCACAGCAGCAGCAGGACGACCCAGCCCGCCGGCACGGCGCAGACGAAATGCAGCGCGCCGCGCAGGCCGCGGTTGGCCGCCAGCGCCGTGGCCAGCGTGGTGTTCGGGCCGGGGGTAAACGTGGCGGCCGCAAAAAGCAGCAGCAAGGCGCTGAATTCAGCCGGTGACATGGCGCCAAATGTAGCGGAAGGATCGGGCTGGCCGCCCGAACTTCAAGTGCCAGTCGATGATCTCAGCCAAGGGTGGTGTGCATGCCCTGAGCGATGGCGAATGCGCTGGATTCGGACGGGATGCAAGGTTGAGCGCTGCGGCTCCAGCGGCGGCTTCCCGCGACTGGACGGCGCGAAGAATGCCGGCCTCCGGTTGGCCTGTACCCTGCAGCGGTTTTTTGCAGGCAACGGCCGGGTTGTTGCCAAAGAACGCGACACGGCAGACCGCCGGAGTCGGGCGACGTGGGGGACGCGAAAGGTTGTGCAGCGCATCCTTCGGCACAATCGCGCACTGGTGTACAACGTGAGACCGTTTCAAGAAAGAACACGACGATGCTCTACAAATTCAAATCACAGGCGGCTGCCGACGTGCTGATGCTGCAACCGCGCGCCGAGGAAATCCTCGCCATCATCGGCAAGCACGCAGGTCCCACGGGCATCATCACGGTGGCGCAAGCAGGACCAGCCGTGGCTGCACTCAAGGCCGAAATCAATCGACGTGAAGCGCTGCGAAAGGCACAGCCGCCGGCGCCGCACGACGATGACGGCGACCACGGTTCCAAGGAAGACGGGGTGACGTTGCGCGCCCGGGCCATGCCTTTCATCCAGTTGCTCGAAATCAGTAGCGCGGCGGGCAAAGACGTGGTCTGGGGCGTTTGACGCAGCCACGGCTTTCGCCGCTTCGAGCGCACGCATTGGAACCGCGACAAGACGCCAAGCCGGGCGTGCCGACGTTTCGCCGGGCACCCGCGCCGGATCAGGCCAACGTGCCGGGCGGCGACGGCGTACGCATCAACAAACGCTTGGCGGATCAGGGCCATTGCTCGCGCCGTGAAGCGGACGAGTGGGTGGCGCGCGGCTGGGTGAAGGTCAACGGTCAAACGGCAGTGACCGGACAAAAGGTCGATGCGCACGACCGGATCACCATCGACCGCCGCGCCGGCGACGCCCAGGCGCAGCGCGTGACGATTTTGTTGAACAAGCCCATGGGTTACGTCAGCGGCCAAGCCGAGGATGGGCACGAGCCGGCCGTGGTCCTGATCAACCCGCGCACCCGCTGGCGCGGCGACGAGACGCACCGGCGCTTCTCGCCCGCGCAACTGCGCGGCCTGGCGCCCGCTGGCCGGCTGGATATCGATTCCATCGGCCTGCTGGTGCTCACGCAAGACGGCCGCGTGGCGCGCCAGTTGATTGGCGAAGATTCCACCATCGACAAGGAATACCTGGTGCGCGTACGCCACGGCGACGTCATCCAGGACGTGCAGGCGGTTTTCCCACCCGAACGCCTCGCGCTGCTGCGCCATGGCCTGAGCCTGGACGGCCACGTGCTCAAGCCGGCGCAGGTGGACTGGCAAAACCCCGAGCAGTTGCGCTTTGTCCTGTGCGAGGGCCGCAAGCGCCAGATCCGCCGCATGTGCGAGCAGGTCGGACTTGATGTCACCGGCTTGAAGCGCGTGCGCATCGGCCGCATCCGCTTGGGCGCGCTGCCGGTGGGTGCCTGGCGCTACCTGGATGCGCACGAGCGGTTCTGAGCCCCGCGGTCGAACGCGGCGGAGTCGATGCTCCCGAAGGAAACCCGGTCGGTCGTTCGACCGATATCGTAAAAAATGACGTCGCCGCTCCATGGCGCCATGACGGCGGCTTTGTCGCCACTGGCCGCACGTGTCGGAAGTTCGTCCTACGTTCACCGCGTGTTCAAGGCGCAAACCGGGTTGGCGCCTGGGGCCTGCGCCAGCGCCGAGCGCGCTCGCGAGCGACGCCGACATGGCCCGGCAGATCGGCGCGCCGCGGACAATGCGGGCAGGCGCACAGGCGTGCGCCACGGACCACCTTGCGATCGCCTCCCCGTGTCACCGCGTCATGCACCGCGACGGCAACCTGTCGGGCCATCGCTGGGGCGTAGCGCGCAAGCGCGAATTGCCGCAGCACGAGACGGCAGGCGGCTATCCGCACTGGGAATGAAGCGGCGCCCAGCGCGAGCCGCCGCCTCCTGCGCAAACTTGATTTCGCACGCGCGCAGCCCCACCTGAATGGGCGTCGCCGGTGCAACGCCGGCGAGAAAAATCCCTCTTATCCACGATTCGATTCATGAGCAAGCAAACCCATTCGTTTCAGGCCGAAGTCGCACAACTGCTGCACCTCGTCACACATTCGCTCTATTCCAACCAGGAAATCTTCCTGCGCGAATTGATTTCCAACGCGTCCGACGCCTGCGACAAGCTGCGTTTCGAAGCGCTCGGCGACGGCACGCTCTATGGCGACCAGCCCGAGCTGCGGGTGCGCCTCACGTTCGACAAGGACGCGCGCACCGTGACGGTCACCGACAGCGGCATCGGCATGAGTGAAACCGAAGCGACCGAGAACCTCGGCACCATTGCCAAGAGCGGCACCAAGGCGTTCATGGCGCAGCTCACGGGCGACCAGAAAGCCGACGCGCAACTGATCGGCCAGTTCGGCGTGGGCTTCTACTCGGGCTTCGTCGTGGCCGACAAGATCACGGTCGAGTCGCGCCGGGCAGGCGTTCCACCCGAACAAGGCGTGCGCTGGATCAGTGGCGGCGCCGGCGATTTTGAAGTCGAGTCCATCACGCGCACCGAGCGCGGCACCAGCGTCACGCTGCACCTGCGCGAGGATGCGGCCGAATTTGCCGACGGCTGGCGCCTGCGCGAGCTGGTGTCCAAATACTCCGACCACATCAGCCTACCGATCCAGATGGAAGGCGAAAAGTGGGAAGAAGGCAAGGAAAAAGGCGAGCCCGGCCAGATGGTGAAGACCGGCGAATGGGAAACCATCAACCAGGCGAGCGCCCTCTGGACCCGGCAGAAAAAAGACATCACCGACGAGCAATACGCCGATTTCTACAAGCAAATCGCGCACGACTGGGAAGCGCCTTTGGCGTGGAGCCACAACAAGGTGGAAGGCGCCGCCGAGTACACGCAACTGCTGTACGTGCCGAGCCACGCGCCGGTCGATATCTGGGATCGTGAGAAGAAAGCCGGCGTGAAGCTCTACGTGCGGCGCGTCTTCATCATGGACGATGCCGAGCAGATCCTGCCGCGCTACCTGCGCTTCGTGAAGGGCGTGGTCGATTCGGCCGACCTGCCGCTCAACGTGAGCCGCGAGCTGCTGCAGGAAAGCCGCGACGTGAAAACCATCCGCGACGGCAACACGCGGCGCGTGCTGACGCTGCTGGAACAACTGGCGAAGGAAGAAAAGGAATCGGTCACCGCGACCGCCGACAAAAGGGACGATACAGCGAAGGCTGACGATGCGGTGGCAATCAAAGACACCGCGGCCAACAAGCCCAAAGAGCCCAAATACGCGACGTTCTGGCGCGAATTCGGCGCCGTCTTCAAGGAAGGTCTGGGCGAAGACTTGGCCAACCGCAAGCACATCACCAAGCTGCTGCGCTACGCCTCGACCACGAGCGACGCCGTCGACGTAAGCCTGATGGACTACAAGGCGCGCATGAAGCCGGCGCAGAAAGCCATTTACTACCTGACCGCCGATACGCTCGCCACTGCCAAGAGCAGCCCGCAGCTCGAAATCTTCAAGAAGAAGGGGATCGAGGTCCTGCTCATGGCCGATCGCATCGACGAATGGTCGCTTTCCTACCTGAATGAATTCGACGGCACGCCACTGCAATCGGTGGCCAAGGGCGCGGTCGACTTGGGCGACCTGCAGGACGAAGCCGAGAAAAAGGCGGCGGAAGGCGCCGCGGAAAGTGTGAAACCGCTCTTGGAAAAACTGAAGGCCGCCCTGAAGGACGACGTGGAAGACGTGCGCGTCACCACGCGCCTGGTCGATTCGCCCGCGTGCCTGGTCGTCAAGGACGGTGGCATGAGCCAGCAACTGAAACGCATGCTGCAGCAGGCCGGGCAAAAGGTGCCGGATACCAAGCCGGTGCTGGAAATCAACCCGGAGCACGCGCTGGTCAAAAAACTCGATGGCAGCGTGCATTTCGACGACTTGGCGCACATCCTGTTGGACCAGGCCGTGCTGGCCGAAGGCGGGCTGCCGGACGACCCGGCAGCGTACGTGCGCCGCGTGAACGCCTTGCTGGTGTAACGTCGGGCGCATGAGCGCAGGCCGATCCCCCTTTCCAAGCATCGCGACGGCGCTGCTGGCGGCTGCACTGCTGAGCGGCTGCGCGGCGGGTGTCGGTGTCAGCGTGCCGATCCTGCCGGGCGTCTCGGTCGGGCTGGGCGTGAGCAGCGGCGGCAATGTCAACGTCGGCGTGGGGACCGGCGTCGGACCGGTCGGCGTGGGACTCGGCGTCAATCAGCACGGACAAGTTTCGGCCGGTGCCGGTGTCGGCGCAGGGGTGCCGGTCGGCGGCGCCACCGTGGGTGCCGGCGTCGGCGTGGGCCAAGTTGTTTACGACCCGAACCGGCCGAATGCGCCCGCGCCGCAGCAGCAAAACCGCGGTCCGGAGCCGCCGATCTACAACGGCGGCTGACGCCTCTGGCGCCGCGCCACCCCACCCGGTTGTTTGCGGCCGGTCGACGGCACCGTGGGCATCGAACCACGTGGCCAAGCGCGTGGTAGCAACCCCAATTGACAGTGCCAGAGCAAACCGATTAAATCGGCGCGCAGTCTGCAAGGCTCCGGTGTGCCAGGCCACTTTCCGTGGCAACCCGCGTCACGCGCAGTCCTTGCGCCGACTTGCTCGACAACTATTTCAATCAGAAGGAGTCAGTCATATGTCGGATCGCTCTCACGTGCCCACTTCGCGGCGCGATTTCCTGGTCTCCGTGGGTGCCGCCGGAGGGGCCGTTGCACTCACGAGCGCCTTCCCGCTGCAAAGCGCCTGGGCTGCCGGCGCGCCGCCCGCCATCAACCTGGGCCAAGTCTCGACCATGACCGGCTCTGCGGCCGAATTCGGTCCGTATTACCGCGACGCGGTGCAACTGGCGGTCAACCACGTCAACGCCGCCGCGAAGGAAGTGTTCGGCGGCCCGATCATTGCCAACCACATCACGGTGGACAGCGCCACGCTGCCGACCACTGGCGTGCAGGCGGCGCGCCAGATGATCGACACGCAACACACGCCGGTCGTGATTTGCGGCTGGTCCAGCGGCGTGACGGTGGCCGTGGCCACTTCGGTCACCATCCCGTCGGGCGTGCTGCAAATCGCCAATGGCGCGACGTCGCCGCTGATTTCGGTGCTGCCGGCCAATCAGAAAGCCGACTTGCTGTTCCGCACCTGCGCCTCCGACGCCATGCAGGGCGTGGTCGCCGCAGAGTTGGTGAACGGCCAGATCGATCCGAAGTACAAGTTCAAGACCGTCTCGACGATCTACATCAACAACCCGTACGGGCAAGGCCTGTCGAACTCGTTCGCGGCGGCCTTCAAGAAACGCGGCGGCACGGTGCTGGCCGAAGTGCCGCACCCCGAAGAAGTGCAGCCGACCTACACCTCAATGCTGCAGCAGGCGCTGAAGGACAAGCCCGAGCTGCTGCTGATCGTGAGCTACCCGGCGCACACCATCGCGATCTGCAAGGAATCGCGCGACACCTTCAAGTTCACCAACTGGCAGTTCGTCGACGGCAACTCGGGCGTCGACATCATCAAGCAGGTGGGCGAGAGCGACATCGACGGCCACCTCGGCACGGCGCCGGGCGAGGACACGACCACCGCGTCCTACAAGGATTTCACCAAGAACTTCAAGACCGATTTCAAGTACGACCACTTCCCGCCGTTCACGACCAATTCGTACGACGCAGGCCTGACGGCCGGACTGGCCTTGGCCAAGGTGATCGCTAACGGCGCCACCGACGCCTCCAAGATCACCGGCACGGCGCTGCGCGACCAACTGCGCGTCGTGTCCAACCCGCCCGGCGACATGGTCGACGGCGGCGATCCGGGGCGCGTGCTGGAAATGCTCAAGATGATCAAGGCCGGCAAGAAGATCAACTACAACGGCGTGGCCGGCCCGTGCGATTTCGACAAGCACGGCGACGTCATCACCCCCATCAACATCTGGAAGTATTCGGGCGACCAGATCGAGACGGTGAAGACCATCGCCGCCAAGGACATCCCTGCAACCTGAGCCTTCGCTCCTGCCCATGAAAAAGGCCGCTTCGAGCGGCCTTTTTCATGGGCGCCCTGCATGCGCGCTGTGCCGATTCGGCCCCGCGCACGCAGAACCGAAAGCTGCGTCAATCCTCCGGCACGTCGTGCAGAAAGCGCGAGACGCGTTTCTTTTCCGGCAGGATGCCCTGCGGCCGGAACAGCACGATGGCGGCCAGCAGCAGACCGACGAAAGCCCAGCGCAGAAATGCCATGCGCGACGCGATATCCGGCGCGATGCCCTGCAGCGCGCTTTGCAGCGAACTGGTGACGTAGCCGGTGCCGCTCCATACCGCCCAGATCACGAACGCACCCAGGATGGCGCCCTTGTTGTTGCCGCTGCCGCCCAGCATCAGCATCACCCAGATCAGGAAGGTCGCGAACAGCGGGTTCAGGTGGCTGTAGTCGATCGTCACCATGTAGGGTGCGTACAGCGCGCCGGCCACGCCCATGATCACGGTGCCGACGACGAACGATTGCACGCGCAGCGACGTGACGTGCTTGCCGTTCATGGCGGCCGATTCCTCCTGGTCACGCACCGCGCGCAACGCGCGCCCCCAGGGCGAGCGCACCATGGCTTCCAGCACCAGATACGTGGCGGCGAGGAACAGCGCGACGATCACCAGGTACAGATAGGCGTAGTCGCGCTGCGGCAGGACGGACAACGCATCGGCCAGCCCGTGCGGCAGCCAGCCGCAGGCCGGGCGGTCGAACACGCAGGACAGCGGCTGTGGGATGCCGGAGAACGGTTGCGGCCCGTTGGCCAGCCAGCGCTCGTTCTGGAAAATGAGCCGGACGATTTCGCCCACGCCGAGCGTGGCGATGGCCAGGAAGTCGGCGCGCAAGTGCAGGATGGGCTGCGCCACCAGGTAACCGATGATGCCCGACATGATCGCCGCGGCCGCCACCCCAACGATGAACGGCGCGTGCAGGCCGAACGCCTGCCGTGCGTAAGACGCCATCAGACCGGTCGGCTGGCTGGTGACGAACAGCGCCATGGTGAACATGCCGACGCCGAAGAACGCGGCAATGCCGAAATTCAGGTGGCCGTTGTAGCCCCACTGCACGTTGAGGCCGAGCGACAGGATGGCGTAGATCATCGCCATGATGGAAAACGACACCAGATAGTCGATCACGCCCGGCACCAACCCCACGACCGCGAGCGGCAGGACGATGCCAAACACCAGCGCGAGCGGCAGGCGCAGCGCCGCGCGGCGCGAGGAGAACAGCATGCAGCCGAGCAGGAATGTCGGCAGCATCATGAAAATCGCCTTGATCAAAAGCGCTGAACTCATGATGGGACGCTCCTAATTTTGTGCGAACAGGCCCTGGGGCCGCATCAGCAGCACCAGCACCATGAGGACGAAGGCCACGGCCGGCCCATACGCCGGATTCAGGAACGCCGACGTGAGCTGCATGGCGATGCCGATGATGATCGAGCCCACCAGCGCGCCCCAGGCGCTGCCGATGCCGCCCATGATCACCGCGGCGAAGAGCGGCAGCAGGAGCACGAAGCCCATGTCGGGGCGCAACTGCGAAGCCAGGCCGTACATCACGCCACCCACCGCGGCCATGGCGGCGCCGATGGCCCAGGCCCAGGCGATCACCTGCTCGGTATTGATGCCGCGCACCTGCGCGAGATCCGGGTTGTCGGCGGTGGCGCGCATGGCCTTGCCGATGCGCGTGCGCGTGAGCATCCAGTAGAGCGCGACCACCAGGATCACCGCCAAGGCGAACACGAACAACTGGTCGGCCTGCACGCGCAAGCCGAACGGCAGATCCAGCGCCGGGTTGCGGCGCCCGGAATAGAAGAAGTGGAAATCCGAGCCCCAGACCAGGTAGATGATGCCGCGCAGCAGGAACTCCATGCCAAGCGACGCCATGGCGAGCAGCACCAGCGGCGACTTGTGCACGCGCAGCGGGCGATAGAGCAGGCGATCGAGCACGATGGCCACCACGGCGGTGAGCACGGCGGCGATCAACATGCCGAGGATCAGCTCCCAGCCGAAGGAAAAGCGCCAGATGCGTTCGCTGTGCGGCAGCATCAGCACCACGCCGTAGGTGAAGTACGCCCCCAGCGTGAGGAATTCGCCGTGCGCGAAGTTCGGGAACTTGAGCACGCCATAGCACAGCGTGAGACCGATGCCGCCGAGCGCGATGATGCCGCCCAGCATCACACCCCAGACGGTGAGCGAGAGCATCTGCTGCACGCTGGTGCCCGAATACCAGCCTGCGACCCACATCGCGACCAGCACCGCAATCAGCACGCTGCTGACGAAGCGCGTGCTGCGCACGCCGGCGCTGTCGCGCGCCTCGACGGCAGCCTCGGGCTCTTCGACGGCCCCGACGTCGGCAGCCAGTGAAACGGTGTCGGCCATCAGTTCATCCCCCCAGATAAAGCTTGCCGACGTTCGGGTCCGCCAGCAAATCCTTGCCAGTCCCCTCGTGCCGGTTCTGGCCACTCGCGAGCACGTAGCCGCGGTCGGCCAGTTGCAACGACTGGCGCGCGTTCTGCTCGACCATCAGGATGGCGATGCCGGTGTCGCGGATGTGGCCGATGCGCTCGAAAATCTCGTCGACCAACTTGGGCGAGAGTGCGGCGGTGGGCTCGTCCAGCAGCAGCAGCTTGGGGTTCAGCATCAGTGCGCTGCCCATCGCCACCATCTGGCGCTCGCCGCCCGACATCTTGCCGGCGAGCTGCCGTCGGCGCTCGCGCAGTTTCGGGAACATGGCGTAAATGCCGTCCTTGCGCTCCGCGAGGTTGGCCTTGCCCAGCGGGAATGCGCCCATTTCCAGGTTTTCCTCCACCGTCAGCGTGGTGAACACGTTGGCCACTTGCGGCACGTAGCACATGCCTTGCAGCACGATCTTGTAGGGCGCCGCGTGCGTGATGTCCTGGTCGTTGAACGTGACCTTGCCCTGGTGCGGGTGCAGCAAGCCGAACACGGTTTTCATCAGCGTCGACTTGCCGGCGCCGTTCGGGCCGATGATGGAAACGATTTCGTTCGGCTCGACCTTGATCGACAGGTTGCGCAGGATCTCGGTATCGCCGTAGCCCGCCGTGACGGCATCAACTTGCAGCAGCGGCATACTGCCCTCCGAGATAGGCTTCGAGCACCGCCTTGTCGTTGCGCACCGCTTCCGGATGGCCTTCGGCCAGCTTGTGCCCTTCGCTCAGCACCACCACCGGGTCGCACAGGCTCATCACCATGTTCATGTCGTGCTCTATCAGCAGGAAGGTCATGCCGCGTTCCTTCACCAGATAGCGGATGTTGTCGACGATGCTTTTCAGCAGCGTGCGGTTCACGCCGGCAGCGGGTTCGTCCAGCAGGATCACCTTGGGATCGGCCATCAGCGTGCGGCCGAGCTCCAGCAGCTTCTTCTGCCCACCCGACAGGTTGCCGGCGTATTCGTTGGCCACGTGCGTGAGCTGCAGATACTCCAGCACCTCGCGTCCCTTCTCCAGCAGCGCGCTTTCTTCGGCGCGAATGCGCTTGCCGCCCACGATGGCTTTCCACCAATGCTCACCGGTCTGGCGGTACGGCACCAGCAGCAGGTTTTCCAGCACGCTCATGCTGAGGTGCTCGTGCGGAATCTGGAACGTGCGGCACAGGCCGCGCGCGAACACCTGGTCGGGGCGCAGCCGGCCGATGTCTTCGCCATTCAACAGCACGCGTCCGGAATCGGGCGTGATGAATCCGGTGATCAAGTTGAACACGGTGGTCTTGCCGGCGCCGTTCGGGCCGATGAGCCCGGTGATGGTGCCCTGCGCCACGCTGAACGAGCAGCGGTCCACCGCGCGCAAACCGCCAAAACTCTTGGTCAAATCACGCACTTCAAGGAGCGCAGGCGCGGCTGGCGCACCCCGCGAAGGATGGGTTGTCTGTACCACTGCAATATCTCCCGCTGCACCCGTGGACAGCTTGGGTCAACGCCGCATTCTCGCGAGCCGTTGGCGGCCCGTTGTTCTCGGAAAAAAGCGGGGCTGAGGGTAGCACAAGTGGCGCGCGCGCCCCATGCGAACTATCCCCTATCGGGCGCAGCAATCGGGTGGCAAAAAGCCGGCTGAATTCACGCGTCTGGCGGCGCGTGAATGCGGAAACCGCCGGGGCGATTCGATCGAAATGTGTACATTTGCCCCATGTTTTGACTGCGGCGCGGACCTCCCGCGCCGGGCCGGACAACCACACCAAGTTGAATTTCGCACGCCGGAGACCTCCTCATGCCGAAAGCCAGTCAGAAAAACGCCCTTCCCGTCAACCACGCCCTGGGCGAGCGCGTGCACAAACTCGATCGCGCGCACGTGTTCCATACGTGGGCGGCACAAGCCGAAATCGATCCGCTGCCGATCGCTGGCGGCAAGGGCTCGTACTTCTGGGACTACGACGGCAACCGCTATCTGGACTTCGCTTCGCAACTCGTCAACGTGAATCTCGGGCACGGTAACCCGCGCCTGCTGAAAGCCATCGCCGAACAGGGTGCCAAGCTCGCCAACATCGCACCGTCGTTTGCCAGTGAGGCGCGCTCGGAAGCCGCGCACGCCATCGCCGGCATCGCTCCCGGCAAGCACCTGAACAAGGTGTTCTTCACCAACGGCGGCGCCGACGCGAACGAGCACGCCATGCGCATGGCGCGGTTGCACACCGGGCGCACCAAAATCCTGTCGTTCTACCGCAGCTACCACGGCGCCACCTCGGGCGCCATCGCGCTCACCGGCGAGCCGCGCCGCTGGGCCAACGAAGCCACGAGCGACGGCCACGTGGTGCACTTCTGGGGACCGTACGCCTACCGCTCGCCGTTCTGGGCCAAGAGCGAGAAAGAAGAATGTGTGCGCGCGCTGGAGCACCTGCGCAACGTGCTGATGGTCGAAGGCCCGCAGACCGTGGCCGCCATCGTCATGGAAACCGTGATCGGCACCAACGGCGTGCTGGTGCCGCCCGACGGCTACCTCGCCGGCGTGCGCAAACTGTGCGACGAGCACGGCATCCTGATGATCAGCGACGAAGTGATGGCAGGCTTTGCGCGCTGCGGCGAATGGTTCGCCGTCGACCACTGGAAAGTCGTGCCCGACTTGATCACGTTCGCCAAGGGCGTGACCTCGGGCTATGTACAGTTGGGCGGCGTGATCATTTCGGATGCGATTGCCGCCACGTTCGACCATCGCGCCTATCCCGGCGGCCTGACCTACTCGGGCCATCTGCTGGCGTGCGCGGTGGCAGTCGAGTCGATCAAGACCTATCGCGAGGAAAAGATCGTCCAGCACGTGCGCGATCTGGGTGCCAAGGTGATCGGCCCGGGCCTGCGCGCGCTCATGAAGAAACACCCGAGCGTGGGCGAAGTGCGCGGCCTCGGCGCCTTCTGGGCCGTGGAACTGGTGAAAGACCGCAAGACGCGCGAGCCGCTGGTACCGTTCAACGCCAAGGGCAAGGACGCCGAGCCCATGGCCAAGTTCAAGCAGGCCTGCCTCAGTAAAGGTCTGTGGCCGTTCGTGCACTTCAACCGCACGCACGTCGCGCCACCCTGCACCGCGAGCGCAGAGGAAGTGAAGGAAGGGCTGGAAATTCTCGACAAGGCGCTCGCGGTCACCGATCGCTACTACACGGGCAAGGGCGCGTGATCCGATTGCCCTTTGGTATCTTTCATGGAGACGAAACTGAAATGTCAACCGCAGTAAAGGAACGCCCGGCCGTGCAGCCGTACGTCGTATCGCACTACATCAACGGCAAGGTGGCGAAAGCCCAGGGCAGCCGCACCAGCGACATCTACAACCCGGCGCTGGGCGAAGTGGCCGGCCATCTGCAATTGGCCAACCAGGCCGATATCCAGGACGTGGTGGCATCGGCCAAGAAGGCAGCGGAATCGTGGGGCAACACCTCGCTCATCCAGCGCACCAAGATCCTGTTTGCCATGCGCGAGAAACTGGCGGCACACACCGACGAGCTGGCCGCCGCCATCACGCGCGAGCACGGCAAGGTGCTCTCCGACGCCAAGGGCGAAATCGCGCGTGGCCTGGAAACCATCGAATTCGCCTGCGGCATCATCGAGCAGTTGAAAGGCGGCTATTCCGACCAGGTCGCGACCGACATCGACCTGTTCTCTATCCGCCAGCCGCTGGGCGTGGTGGCGGGCATCACGCCGTTCAACTTTCCCATCATGGTGCCGCTGTGGATGTGCCCGGTGGCGATTGCCTGCGGCAACGCGTTCATCCTGAAGCCGTCGGAGCGCGACCCGTCGGTCTCGCTGCTGCTGGCCAAGCTCTGGACCGAAGCAGGCCTGCCCGACGGCGTCTTCAACGTGCTGCAGGGCGACAAGGAAGCGGTGGACGGCCTGCTGCAGCACCCCGATGTGGATGGCATTTCGTTCGTCGGCTCGACGCCGATCGCCAGATACGTGTACGAGCAGGGCCGTGCGCACGGCAAGCGCGTGCAGGCGCTGGGCGGCGCCAAGAACCACGTGGTCGTGATGCCCGACGCCGACATGGACCTGGCGGCCGAGCACCTGAGCAAGGCCGCCTTCGGCTCCGCGGGCGAGCGCTGCATGGCGATCTCAGTCGGCATTGCCGTGGGCGACGCGGCCGACGTGCTGGCCGAAAAACTGCGCACCCACGCCAAGAACGTGGTGGTGGCCGACGGCACGCAGCCCAACGCCGACATGGGGCCGCTCGTTACCAAGGCGGCGCAGGAGCGCGTCACGCGCATCATCACCGAAGCCGAAGCCGCCGGCGCCCGGCTGATCGCCGATGGCCGCGGCCTGAGAGTGCCGGGGCGCGAAAAAGGCTTCTTCGTCGGCCCCACGGTGCTCGACAACGTGCGCACCGACATGAGCGCCTACACCGAAGAAATCTTCGGCCCGGTGCTGATCCTCACGCGCGTCAAGTCGCTCGCCGAAGCCATCGCCATGATCAACGCCAACCCCTACGGCAACGGCACCGGCATCTTCACCAACTCGGGCGCCGCGGCGCGCGAGTTCCAGCGCCGCGTGCACGTCGGCATGGTGGGCATCAACATCCCGATCCCGGTGCCGGTGGCGTGGTACAGCTTCGGCGGTTGGAACGATTCGCTCTTCGGCGACTACCACATCTACGGCGCCGACGGCGTGCGCTTCTACACACGCAAGAAAGTGATCACGCAGCGCTGGCCCGAGCCGCATCAGGAATCGGGCGCTTCGTTTGCGTTCCCGAGCCACAAGTAACGGCGGCAGCGGGCGGCCACGCGAGCGTGGTTGCCCGTCCGGATCAGACAGGCGTGCCGACCCGACGGGCGCACGACGACACGCCGCGGAAAGAGTTATCTTCGTACGCACGAAAAGCAATTCACGATGAGGTAACGACATGGCGACCAAAGCATTCGCATCGACCGGCGACACCGCCGAGAAAAAACAAACACTCGAAGTCCTGTCCGACGGGGTCTACGCGCTCACGGCAGAAGGTGACCCGAACATCGGCGCGATCGAAGGTGAGGATTTCGTCGTCTGCTTCGAAGCGCTGGCCACGCCGGTGGTTGCCAAGCAGTGGCTCGCGATGTTGCGCAAGCACACACAAAAGCCGGTGCGCTACCTGCTGCTATCGCACTACCACGCGGTGCGCGTTCTGGGCGCGGCAGCCTACAACGCGCAGGAAATCGTCGCCACCGAAATGACGCGCAAACTGGTGGCCGAGCGCGGCAAGCAGGACTGGGATTCGGAATTCGGCCGCATGCCGCGGCTGGCGACGGGAGCCGATTCGGTCAAGGGCCTCACGTGGCCGACGCTCACGTTCACCGACAAGATGACCATCCAGCTCGGTGGTCAGCGCGGCGAGCTGGTGCTACAGCACATGGGCCGCGGCCATACCGAGGGCGACATGGTCGCCTGGCTGCCCAAGCACAAGATCCTTTTCGCCGGCGATGCGGTCGAAGCCGAGGCGGCGCTCTACATGGGGGATTCCTTCCCGCGCGAGTGGTCCACCACGACGCTGGACCGCATCAAGGCGTTCGGCGCCGAAACGCTGATCGGCGGCCGCGGAGATATCACGCATGGGCACAAGGCGGCTGACGCCGCCGTCGAGCAAACGCGCAGCTTCATCAAAACCATGATCCGGGAAGTGGGCGCGGTACACCAGGCGGGCGGCACGCTGAAGCAGGCGTTCGAGCGCGCCCATGGCGCGCTGGTGAGCGATTACGGCAAGTGGCCCATTTTCGAGCACTGCATGCCGTTCAACGTGTCGCGCACTTGGGACGAGCTCTCGGGCATCGAACGCCCGGTCATCTGGACCGCCGAGCGCGATCGCGCGGTCTGGGACCAGTTGCAAAGCTAACCGCAATCAGTTCAAGGAGACAGCGATGGACCACACGAAGACGCAGAGTCCGGTGGCCGTCATCGGCAACGGCCCGGTCGGGCAAACCACCGCGCTGCTGCTGGCGCGCTGGGGCGTTCCGGTGCTGCTGCTGGACGACCGGCCCGAGCGCGACCTGGTCGGCTCCAAGGCCATTTGCCAGCAGCGTGACGTGCTCGACATCTGGGCGTCAGTCGGCGTCGGTCAGCAGATCGCCACCGAAGGCGTGAGCTGGCGCACCGCGCGCACCTTCTATCACGACCAGGAGGTGTTCTCCTACACCATGCCCGAAGTGGGCTCCTCGCCGTTTCCGGCGTTCGTCAACATCTCCCAGTCGCGCACCGAAAAACTGCTCGACGACCAGATCGCCAAGCAACCGCTGATCGACGCGCGCTGGAGTCACCATGTCACCGGCCTCACGCAAGACAGCTCGGGCGTCCAGCTCGAATGCCAGACGCCGAGCGGCGTGAAGCACCTGAACGCCAGCCACGCGGTGGTCTGCGCCGGCTCGCGCGGGCGCGATTTGCGAAAAACCCTGGGCGTGACGTTCGAAGGCCGCTCATTCGACGACCACTTTCTCATTTGCGACATCGAGACCGACATGCCCGGCTGGTCGAACGAGCGCCGCTTCTATTTCGATCCGGCCTGGAACCCGGGACGGCAAGTGCTGGTGCACCCGTGCCCCGATTCGACGTTTCGCATCGACTGGCAAGTTCCCTCCGACTACGACCTGGAAGCCGAAGAGCGCTCCGGCGCGCTCGACGAGCGCATTCGCAAGATCATCGGCGACAAGCCGTACCGCATCGTCTGGAACTCGGTATACCGCTTCCACGCGCGTCTCACGGATCGCTTCCGCGTGGGCCGTGTTCTTCTTGCCGGCGACTGCGCGCACATCGTGGCGCCGTTCGGCGCGCGGGGCCTCAACTCGGGCGCCGCCGACGCGGAAAACGCGGCCTGGAAAATCGCGTTCGTACGCCACGGCTGGGCCGACGAAGAGCTGCTGGAAAGCTACCACGACGAGCGCCGTGCCGCCGCCATCGAAAACCTGGAAATCACCAACGCGACCATGGATTTCCTGGTGCCGCAGGACGAGGCCGGATGGAAAAAGCGGCGCTCGATTCTGGAGCGCGCCGCCCACGACGAAAGCGCCCGCGCCGAAGTCAATTCCGGCCGCCTGTGCGAGCCGTTCTGGTACACGGAATCGGCGCTGACCACGCCCAATCCGACGCATCCGTTCGCCGGGCGCCCGGCACGCGGCCAGGCGCCCAGCGCCGGCCCCGGGGTCCTGTTGCCGGACATCCCCGTCTCCGCGAAAGGCCAAGCGCCGCGGCGCCTGCACGAGTACGCACGCGACGGCTGGCTGTTCCTGGTGGCACCAGGCGCCGACATGGCAGCAGTCCACGCCGCAGCGGCGGGCTGCGGCGCACCCGCCAAAGTGCTCGCAATCGACGCCGTCGACATTCGCGGCAGCCTAGCCCAGGCACTCGCCAGCCGCGCCGGTGAAGTCTGGCTGGTGCGGCCCGATGCGTACGTCGCGGCCGTGCTCGATCGTCCCGACGCCGCGGCGCTCGACGCGGCGTTGCAAAACGCGCGCGGCCGCGGTCGCACGAAGGTCGGCGCAGCGACCGTTTGAGTCCGCCGCGCAAAGGCACTCGAGTCGCGCCATCGGGTGCCTGGGACGAAGCCTAAAATCCAGCGCCGTGCAACGCGGCACGGGGCCATTTCCAGTGCCCGCCATCCACGCGGCGCAGCAACATGAAGAAGACCTGGTTCTCGCGATTCGCACTGGCTGCCTTCCTGGTGCTGCCGCTTGCCACCTTCGCGGCCGAGCCCATCGTGATCGGTGCGTCCATCGCACTCACCGGCCCGGCCTCGTCTCTGGGCGCGGATGAATCCAAAGCCTTCAACCTGGCTGTCGGGGAAATCAACGCCACCGGCGGCATCGCCGGCCACCCGCTCAAGCTGAACGTGTTGGACGGCGGTGGTGATCCGCAAAAAGACGTGCTGAACGTGCGCAAGCTGATCACGTCGGACAACGCGGTGGGCGTGATCTGCTGCACCACCACGCCGTCATCGATGGCCGTGATCGACACCGTCCAGCACGCCGGTGTGCCTACCATTTCGATTGCCGCGTCCGCCGCCATCGTGCAACCCGTGAGCGAGCGCCACTGGATTTTCAAGACCCCGCCGCTGGACGCCACCATGATGGGGCCAATGGTCAAGGACATGCGAAAGCAGGGGGTCAAGACACTCGGCTTCATCGGCTTCTCCGACGCCTTTGGCCAGGGTGGCCTGAGCGCGCTGAAAAGCGCGCTCGAAGGCACCGACATCAAGCCGATCGACGTCGAGCAATTCGCGCGCACCGACACCAACGTGAACGCGCAGACCGCGAAGCTGGTCGCGGCCAAGCCCGATGCGGTGCTGATCTGGGCCATACCGCCCGGCGCCAACGTGGCGCAAAAAGGCCTGCGGGAGGCGGGCTACAAGGGGCAGATCTATCAAAACTACGGCGTCACCAACGAAACCTTTCTGCGCTTGGGCGGTGCCAGCCTGAACGGCACGCGCATTTCGGCGCAACCCATGGTGATTCCGGACAAGCTGCCCGATTCGCTCGCCTTCAAACCCGTGATCGGGAAGTTCGTGAGGGACTACAAGGCGGCACACGGCGGCGCGGCGCCCAGCCCCTTCGCCGCACAGGCCTTCGACGCCGTCAACATTTTTGCGGCCGCGGCCAAGACCGTGGTCGGCCACAACGGCGCCGCACTGCCGCCGACCGGCACGTTCCGCAGCGAATTGCGCGATGCGATCGAAAACCTGGGGCAATTCCAGGGCGTGGACGGCACGTTCAATTTTTCCAGGACAGACCACGTGGGCCTGGATGAAAGCTCGGCCGCCATGATCAGGATCGAAAACGGCGCGTACGAATTCATTCACTAGTCTGCATCGGCTGCGCGCCCGACGCCGGTCCCGCACCGGGCTTTGCGGCGAGCGTCTGGCCGGCGGTACCGCAAGGGATATCGCGCATTGAAACGGATTTCGTGCCGTTTAGAATCTGTCGGCACAGCGGATGTGGCAGGTTTCCTTTCGGGAAGCGGCATCCATAACTGGAGGAGACATGAAAAAGACTTGGATATCCCATCTCGCATTGGCCGCTGCCATGGCACTGCCAATGGCGGCTTTCGCTGCCGACCCGATCTTTATCGGTGCCTCGATCGCCCAGACCGGACCGGCTTCGTCGCTCGGCGCGGGTGAAGTCAAGGCGATCAATCTGGCGGTCAAGGAAATCAACGACGCCGGCGGCGTCCATGGCCATCCGCTCAAGGTGACCATCCTCGACAGCGGCAGCGATCCACAAAAAGACGTGCTGAACGTGCGCAAGTTCATCACCTCGGACAACGCGGCCGGCGTGCTGTGCTGCACCACGACGCCGGAATCGATGGCCATCATCGACACCGTGACGCGCGCCAAGGTGCCGAACATTTCGATCGCTGCGTCGGCATCTATCGTCGAGCCGGTGAGCGAGCGCCACTGGATCTTCAAGACGCCGCCGCTGGACGCCACCATGGTGGGCGCCGAAGTCAAGGACATGGTGAAGCAAGGCGTGAAATCGGTCGGCTTCATCGGCTTCTCGGACGGCTATGGCCAGGGGGGCCTGAACGAGCTCAAGAAAGCGCTCGGAGGCACCAGCATCAAGCTCGGCGACGTCGAGCAGTTCGCGCGCACCGACACCAACGTGAGCGCGCAATCCGCCAAGCTGGTGGCCTCCAATCCTGATGCGATCTTGGTCTGGGCCATTCCGCCCGGCGCCAACGTCGCGCAAAAAGGCTTGCAGGATGCGGGTTACAAAGGCGTGATCTATCAAAGCTACGGCGTCACCAACGAAACTTTCCTGCGCCTGGGCGGCGCCAGCCTGAACGGCACGCGCGTCTCGGTGCTGCCGGTGATCGTTCCGGACAAGCTGCCCGATTCGCTGCCGTTCAAACCGGAAGTGGAAAAATTCGTGAAGGAATACAAGGCGGCCAATGGCGGCGAGACACCCAGTTCGTTCGCGGGCCACGCCTATGACGCCATCAACATCTTCGCGGCCGCGGCCAAGAAAGTGCTGAAAGGCAACGGCGCGCCGCTGCCCAAGACGGAAGCGTTCCGCGCCGAGTTGCGTGATGCCATCGAAAACCTGGGCACGTTCCAGGCCGTGGACGGCACCTACAACTTCTCCAAGACGGATCACGTGGGTCTGAGTGATACCTCGGCCGTGATGGTGACGATCCAGAACGGCGCATACGAGCTCGTCAAATAAGACGCGCGCCCGTTCCTGACGCAACAAACCATCCCGCCCGCGGGATGGTTTGTTGCCTGCTGCAGGCGTTCCGTGCGCCCGCGAAAGCGACGCAGGCGAATGACGGCCGATCCTTCCACGAAAACGATTTGACGATGCCGATTGCACGCCCCCACCGGGAGCACCATCAATGACGGTGCAGACCGCCCTGTTTCTGCTCGTGAGCGGCCTGACCAATGGCGCGATCTATGCGCTGCTCGGCCTGGGCCTGGTGCTGATCTACAACGTCACCCGCGTCATCAATATCGCCCAGGGCGAGTTCGTGATGCTGGGCGCGTTGACCGCCGCGGGCCTGACCGGCGGCGCGGCCATTGGCGGCATCGACCTGGCCATCGTCGCCGCCATCATCTGGGCGCTGATGGAGGTTTACCGCCGACGCGCCTGGATCTGGGCGCCCGTGGCGCCCATCGTCGGTGCGGTGCTGTGGTGGGCCATTCACGCGCTCGCGCCATTTCACTTGCCGCCCCTAGCGGCAGCCATCATCGCCACGGCCGTCGTGGCCTTTCTGGGCGCGGCGATCTACCGCATCGCGATCCAGCCCGCGGCGCGCGTGAGCGAACTGATTTTCCTCATCATCACCACTGGCTTGCTGCTGGCGATTGAAGGGCTGGCCCTGTTGTTCTGGGGGCCGGGCTCGTTCAGCTTCCCGACGGTCAAAAGCGGCGAGTTCGCGCTCGGCGCGGCACGCGTGAGCTACCAGAGCGTGTTCGTTTTCGGCGCCGCGATGCTGCTGCTCTTCCTGATCTGGCTGTTCCTCGAACGCAGCCTGCTCGGCAAGGCCCTGCGCGCCTGCGCCATGAACCGCCGCGGCGCGCGACTGGTCGGCATCTCGCCCGAACGCGCCGGTTTGATGGCGTTCGCCATCAGCGCCGCGCTCTCGGCACTGGCCGGCGTACTGATTGCGCCCATCACGTACGCCACCTACGACATGGGACTGTTTCTTGGATTGAAGGGTTTCGTGGGCGCCGTGATTGGCGGTCTCTCGGGTTATGGCGGCGCGGTCCTGGGCGGGCTCGCGGTGGGCGTGCTCGAAGCCTACGCGTTCTATGGCCTCTCGGCCTACGGCGAAGCCATCGTGTTCGCTCTGATCATCGTGATCCTGCTGTTCCGCGCGATCACCCGCCGCAGCGAGCGTGTCGCATGAAACTCTCGCCCATTCGCGCCCTCGTCGCGGTCATCGTGGCCGCGGTCCTGCTCACGCTGCCGCTGTTCGTGCCGTCGTTCTACGTCAACCTGCTGGTGCTGACGGCGATCTACGGCTTCGTCGTCACCGGCATGATCCTGCTCACCGGCTACACCGGCCTGGTGAGCCTGGGTCACGCCGCGTTCTTCGGCGTTGGCGCGTACGCCGCCGCCGTCCTGGGCGGCACCTTCGGCCTGAACCCGTGGCTCAGCCTGGTGGCCGGCACGGCCATCGCCGCGCTCTCGGCCTACATCGTCGGCCTGCCGCTGCTGCGCCTGTCGGGCCACTACTTGGCGCTCGCGACGCTGGCGTGGGGCGTGATTGCCAGCACGCTGTTCACCCAGATGGCGTTCCTGACCGGCGGCCCGGACGGCTTTTCCAACGTCCCGACGCTGTCGTTCTTCGGCCTCGACATGGTGGGCGAAGGGCGCTTCTACTACCTGGTGCTGATCGTGGCCGTGGCCGGCGCGCTCATGCTGGGCGCCCTGCTCAACAGCCGCAGCGGCCGCGCCGTGCGCGCGCTGGCCAGCAGCGAAGTGGCCGCGTCGAGCCTGGGCGTAAACGTCAGCCGCCTCAAACTACAGGTGTTCGTGCTGTCGGCCGCCTTCGCCGGTTTGGGCGGTGGCCTCTATGCGTACTTCATCGCTTTCATCGCGCCCAGCACGTTCGACATCGGCGCCTCGATCCGCTTGCTCACCATGACCATGATCGGCGGCGCGCACCCGCTGGGCGGGCTGGTCGGTGCCGGCATCATCATCGGTCTGGACAACCTGTTGCAGGACATCCTGCCGAACGCCAGCGGGCAAGCCGGCCAGGTCCAGATCATCATTTACGGCCTGGCGCTGGTGATCTTGATGATCGCCAGCCCCAAGGGTCTGGCGCCCCTCCTGCGCCGGATCTGGAACCCGCGCTTGCGCATCAAGGCGACGGCAGGCGAGGTCGCGGCGCCGGCGCCCGAGCCGGCCGAGCTGAAAGTCGATACGGTCAGCCGCACCTTCGGCGGGCTGGTGGCCGTGAACGAACTTTCGCTCAACGTGAAAAGCGGCGAAATCGTCGGCCTGATCGGTCCCAACGGCGCCGGCAAGACCACCGCGTTCAACCTGATGAGCGGCGTGCTCACACCCAGTTCCGGCCGGGTGGTGCTGAATGGCCGGGACGTCACCGGCCTGTCGTCCGAGCGCATGGCGCGCCTGGGACTCACGCGCACCTTCCAGGAAACCGCGCCGTTCGACATGAGCGTGCTGGAAAACGTCATGATGGGCTGCTACACGCACACGCGCGGCAGCCTGTGGTCCGGCCTGATCGGCCTGGGGCGCGGCGACGAAGCGCGCGCACAGGCCGAAGCGTTGTACATCCTGAAGCGCATCGGCCTGGAGAACGTGGACGCGCCAGCGAGCGCCCTCTCCGTGGGCCAGCGCCGACAGCTCGAAGTGGCGCGCGCGCTGGCGCTGCGGCCGCGCGTGCTGCTGTTGGACGAACCCGCGGCCGGCTTGCGCTTCGGCGAAAAACGCCTGCTGTCGCAATTCCTCGATCAATTGCGGCACGAAGGCATTGCCCTGTTGCTGGTCGAGCACGACATGGGGGTCGTCATGGGCCTGGTCGATCGCCTGGTCGTGATGAACTACGGCAAGACCCTTGCCAACGGCGAACCCCGGCAAGTGGCACGCAACCCGGCCGTGATCGAAGCCTATTTAGGAACCGATCCGACATGAACGAAACCGAGAACGCGCGGCAGCAACACGGCGACGTGCTTTTGGCCGTGCGCGACATCAGCGTGCACTACGGCGGCGTGCGTGCGCTGATGAACGTGTCGCTGAGCGTCATGCGCGGCGAGGTGGTCACCGTGGTTGGCGCCAACGGCGCCGGCAAAACCAGCTTGCTGAACGCCATCGTCGGCGTGGTGCCGGCCGAAGCCGAATCGGTGCATTACGACGGTGCCGACATCCTTGGGCAAACGCCCGAGGCGCTGGTGCGCCGTGGCATCACGCTCATCCCCGAGCGCCGCGACCTGTTCGCCGGGCTCACCGTGGAAGACAACCTGGCGCTGGGCGGCTACCACCGCCGCCACACCGACCGCGATGGTGTACGCACCGATCTGGAGCGCGTCTATTCGATCTTTCCACGCTTGGCCGAACGCAAGCGCCAGCGCGCCGGCACCATGTCGGGCGGCGAGCAGCAAATGCTGGCCGTGGGCCGCGCCATGATGACCCACCCGCGCCTGCTGCTGCTGGACGAACCCAGCCTGGGCCTCGCGCCGCTCATCGTGCAGGAAATCTTCCACGTGCTGGCGCAACTGAAGGGCACCGGCACCACCATCCTCGTGATCGAGCAAAACGCGCGCGCCGCGCTGAAGCTGGCCGATTACGGCTACGTGCTGGAAACCGGCCACATGACCCTGAGCGCCCCCGCCGACGAACTGGCGCGCGACCCGCGCGTGCAGGAAGCCTACTTGGGCATGGGTGCGGCAACCGAGCGTGAGTCGGCCGGCAGCACCTGACTTCTGGCCCAACGCGGGCCCCCGCAAACGCCCGCGGCAAACCACTCCACATCGTCGTCGGGCCAACCCGGCGCATCGTGCCCACCGTGCGCGTGCAAGGAATCCCTGACGCACCGCGAGACAGGCATCGCTGCGCAAACCGGACGTGTTACAACTCTCCCCGTAAATGCCGCGCGCGCCGAACGCGCGTGGGCTTGCCGATTGCAAACCACCTCTCACCCATCAGAGTTCCCCATGACCTTCGAAGCCATCCTCAAATCCGCGCAGGGCCACGCCAAGGAATTCATCCCGATCCGGCGCGACATTCACCAGCACCCGGAACTGCCGTTCAAGGAAGAGCGCACCGGCGATCTGGTGGCCAAGCATCTCGAATCCTGGGGCTATCTGGTGGAACGCGGCTTCGGCGGCACCGGCCTCGTGGGCCAGTTGAAGCGCGGCTCCAGCCAGCGCAAGCTCGGCCTGCGCGCCGACATGGACGCGCTGCCGATCAACGAGCAGACCGGCGCCGACTACGCCAGCCAGAACGCCGGCGTGATGCACGCCTGCGGCCACGACGGCCACACCACCATGCTGCTGTGCGCCGCCAAGATGCTGGCCGAGTCGAAAGGATTCTCCGGCACGCTGAATCTGATTTTCCAGCCGGCCGAGGAGGACGGCACCGACCAGAGCGGCGCGGTGCGGATGATGGACGACGGCCTGTTCACCAAGTACCCGTGCGACGCGATCTTCGGCATGCACAACATGCCGGGCTTTCCACAAGGCACACTGGTGTTCCGCGACGGCGCCATGATGGCCTCGTCCGACAAGGTCTACATCACCATCAAGGGGCACGGCGGACACGGCGCCATGCCGCACAACGCGGCCGATCCGGTGGTGGCCGCCGCGAGCCTGGTGATGGCGCTGCAGACCGTGGTGGCGCGCAACGTCGATCCACAGCAGACCGCGGTCGTCACGGTGGGCGTGCTGCAGGCCGGTCGCGCCAACAACGTGATCCCCGACGAAGCCAAGCTGCAACTGAGCGTGCGCGCGCTCGACCCGCACGTGCGCAAGCTGCTGGAGGAACGCATCACGGCGCTCACTCACGCGCAGGCCGAAAGCTTTGGCGCCAAGGCCGAAATCGACTACCGGCGCGGCTACGCCGTGCTGGTCAATTCACCGAAAGAGACCGAGTTCGCACGGCAAGTGGGCCTGGACCTGGTGGGCACCAGGAACGTGGTGCCGCAGGGCCCCGCACTCACCGGCAGCGAGGACTTCGCCTTCATGCTGGAAAAGCAGCCGGGCTGCTACTTGCTGATCGGCAATGGCGACGGCCCGGGCACCTGCATGGTGCACAACTCGGGCTACAACTTCAACGACGACAACGTGGCGGTCGGCGCGGCCTATTGGACTGCGCTGGCACAGCGCTATCTGGCCTGAACGCGCGCCGCATCTGCCATGAAAACCATCGGCCTGCTGGCCGCCTTCGGCCCGGTTGCGGGCGCGCATTTCTACACGCGATTGCTGCAACTGGTCGATGCCCAAAGCGACGCCGACTACCCCGCGATCGTGCTGCTCAGCCGGCCCGACATCCCCGATCGCATCGACTTCCTGCTGCACGACGGTCCTTCGCCCGTGCCGTGGTTCATCGAGATGACGCAGCAGCTCAATGCGCTGCACGTCGACGTGATCGCGATTGCATCGGCCACCTCACACGCGTTCCTGCCCGACGTGGAAAAAGTGTCCCACGCGCCGGCCGTCAACCTGCTGGCCGCCGTGGGCGCGGAAGTCGCCCGGCAACGCGCCCGACGGATCGGGCTGCTGGGGACTTCCGCGAGCGTGCGCCTGCATCTGTACGAACCCCACCTGCCCCAGGGAAGTACCGTAACCAGCCCGCCGGAGGCCGTGCAAACCGAACTGGATCGCATCATCTATGCGTTCAAGCGCGGCGAATCCACGGCCAAGCTGGCCATCGAACTGCTCGCATTGATCGACCAGCCCTGGGCTGCCGGCATCGAGACCTGGGTCCTCGGATGCACCGAACTGCACTTGGTCGCTGCGGAATTTCAGGCAACGCATCGCGCCATCGACTCGGTCGACTGCCTGGCACGCGCGGTGCTGGAAGCCGCGGACATCCCCATGCTCCCCTGAAGACCGGGCACCGCCGCTCATGCCGAAAGAACCCGCCGTGCCAGACCAGCCGCCGTACATCGCCATCCGGCACGTGAGCAAGCGCTTCGGCGCCACGCAGGCGCTGAACGACGTGTCGCTTTCGGTCCATCCGGGCGAAGTGGTCGCGATCATCGGGCCTTCGGGCTCGGGCAAATCCACGCTGTGCCGCTGCATCAACGGGCTGGAAAAAATCGATCAGGGCGAGATCCACATCGGCGGCACGCTGCTGCCGACAGGCGGCGCCGCACTGGCCGAAATTCGGGCTCGGGTTGGCATGGTTTTTCAGTCGTTCAATCTGTTTCCGCACATGACGATCCTGAAGAACATCACCTACGCGCCCATGCGCATCCGGCACACGCCGCGCGCCGACGCCGAGCGCGAGGCCCGCGCGCTGCTGGAACGCGTCGGCCTGAGCGACAAGGCCGACGCGTTTCCGCAGCAGCTTTCGGGCGGACAGCAGCAGCGCGCGGCGATCGCGCGCAGCCTGGCCATGAATCCGCAGGCCATTCTGTTCGACGAACCCACGTCGGCGCTGGACCCCGAGCTGATCAAGGAAGTGCTGGACGTGATGGTGGAGCTGGCGCGCCACGGCATGACCATGGTCGTGGTCACGCACGAGCTCGGTTTTGCCCACGAAGTGGCCGACAAGATCGTCTTCATGGACCACGGCGCCATCGTCGAAGAAGAAAAGCCGGAAGCTTTTTTCCAGCGGCCGAAAACCGAACGCGCGCGCGCCTTCCTCTCCACCATGCTGTCGCATCGGGCACTTGTGCCGGCAAGTTGATGACGCGCCGGCACGTGCGTAATCTTGACTTATCCTGAGCGTGCTCCCGCGATGATCCGCAGCACGGCATGGACCAAGCACAATCCTTCGCGAAGCCCCTCCACACAGCACCCTTTTCCAAACCACCCGAGACGGCAACCATGTACCCCAGCATCCACCGAGTCACCCACTTCCTCGCCTGCATCGCCTTGGCTTGCACCGCGACGGCAACAACCCTCGCCGTGGCAGCAGCCCCTGTTTTTCCGCCGGATTCCACCATGGCGAAAATCCAGAAGCGCGGCGATATCACCATCGGCGTGCACTATGACGTGCCGCTGTTTGACCAGAAAAATCCGCTCACCGGAAAACTGCAAGGCTACGAAATCGACATCGCCAACCAGCTCGGGCGTGATCTCTTCGGCAGCGACGGTCACGTGAAATTCATCGAAGCGCCCGGCCCGGTGCGCGAACAATTCATCCTGCAACACAAGGCAGACCTGATTCTTGCCACCTACACCATCACTGCGGCACGGCTGAAAACCGTGGCATTCGCAGGCCCCATCTATGAGGCCAAGCAAGCCATCGTCGTCAAGACCGACAACAAGGCCTTCGGCAAAACCATTCCCGACTTCGCCGCCCTGAACGACCATTCCGTGTGCGTCGTGAGCGGCTCGATTTCAAACGTGCTGCTCCTCAAGGTGGCGCCAAAAGCCAAGATCATGGCGCTCGGCAACAACCCGGACTGCGCAAAAGCCGTGCGCCAGGGCCGTGTCGAAGCCTTCGCCACCGACGATGCGCTGCTGATCGGTTTCGTCAACGAAACGCCCAAGGAAATCCGCTTCGTCGACAACGCCGGCGGCGACGAACAACCCTACGGCGTCGGCGTCAACAAGGATTCGCTCGATCTCTGCCGTTGGGTCAACGAACGGCTGCTCGACATGTCCAAAGACGGCTTCCTCGACAAAAGCTTCGGCGCCACCGTCGGCACCGTCATCAAGCGCAAGCCCGAGCCGCTGAAGGCGACCGACATGAAATATTGCGAATAGTCGCCCGCTGCGCGCACGCCATCACGAGACTTCTTTGCGGTCATGGTCACGCTCGATTTTTGGCTGCATATCCTGCCGGCCTTTCGCGCCGGCTTCTGGGAAAGCCTGAAGCTCGCGCTGATCGCCTCCGCCGTTGCTTTTCCGTTCGGCTGTTTGGTCGGCGTGGGCCGCATCCTGCCGATCGCCATCGTGCGCAAGCTCTCGGACGTCTACATCAACCTGGTGCGCAGCACGCCACTCCCGGTGATTTTCATTTTCTTTTTCTTTGCGCTGCCGGACGCCGGCCTGAAATTCTCGGCGTTCAACTGCGCGGCCGCGGGCCTCGGCCTGTACATGGCGTCGTACGTCGCCGAAGCGGTACGTTCGGGCGTCAACGCAGTGCCCGCCGGCTACATTGAAGCGGCGCGCGCGCTCGGCTTGCCCGAGCGCACGGTGCTCGGCGGCATCCTGCTGCCGCAGGCGATCAAGGCGGTCATCCCCACGCTGGGCAACCTGAGCGTCGACCTGATCAAGAACACCTCGATTGCCTACACCATCTCGGTGGTCGAGCTGACGGGTACGGCGGTGCAGCAAGTCACCATGCTGGCCAAGCCGATACCGATCTTCGTGCTGGCGGCCATCGGCTACACGGTCATGACCTTCCCGACCGGCGCGGCATTCCGCGCGCTGGAGCGCAAGTTCAAGTACCGCTGAGAGCGCGCTCATGATCACTGCGTCGTCGCGGCGGGTTGCAATCGGGGTGCATTCGAGCGCCGTGGCGCCGCGCGGGTGCGCCTCCGTGCGAGCCGCGGCACGAAAACACCGGCCCGGCGCCGCAGAGGCCACGGGCACACGCTGATGGACTACCACCTGCTGTCCAAGGATCTGAGCCCGCGCGCGCAAGCGCGGCTCAACGCGGTCGGCGTGGGCGTCGCGGTGCTGTGCGTGCTCGCGCTCGCTGGTGTGGCGTTCGGGCTCTATCGCACCGGCGAGCTCGACGCCGCCCGCTGGCAGATCTTTGCGCACCTCGCCACTTGGAAATTCCTCAGCATCGGCCTGTGGAACACGGTGCGCGTGGCGTTCGCGGATCTGGTTTTTTCCATGGTGCTGGGCGCCGTCATCGCCGTCGCGCAGACCAGCCGTCGCGGCGTGTTCAGATTGGCCGGCGGCGCCTACGCCGAGCTGTTCCGCGCCGTTCCCACGCTGCTCATGATCCTGTTCTGCTTCTTCGGCCTGCCGCTGCTCGGACTGGACGTGACGCCGTTCTGGGCCATCGTCTTCGGCAGCGGCCTGTACAACTCGGCGGTGCTGAGCAACATCTTCAAAAGCGGTATCCAGACCGTCGACCGCGGCCAGTCCGAAGCCGGTTACTCGCTCGGTCTCCCGCGTCGCGACGTGATGGCGGGCATCGTCTGGCCGCAAGCCCTGCGCCGCATGCGGCCTTCGATCGTGGCGCAGTGCGTGGTGCTGTTCAAAGACAGCTCGCTGGGCTTCATCATCGGCTACGAGGAAGTCCTGCGGCGCTCGCAGGAAATCGGCACCTTCACTTCTAGCTCGCTGCAGCCCTACTTCGTCGGCGGCTGCATCTACATCGCCGTGATCTACCTGCTACGGCGTTTCACGGGCCAAGGCGGTGAACGGGTCGACGAGTTGTCCGCCTGACCCGGACGAACACCCGCCAGGATGCCTGCGCGATCCATTATCGAAAGAGGCGCGCAACCCAGCCCTCGCCATCGAGCCCTATGGAGCGCCGCTACTGCGGCACGCTCGCCAGAAACTTCTCGATGCGCGTGGCCAGGATCACCGGCGTCTCGTCCATCGGGTAGTGCCCGGCGTTGTGGATCACTTCCAGGCGCGCCTCGGGGTAGTACGTCATCCACGTTGCACGGCAGGTTTTTTCGCCCAGCGCCGGGTCGTATTCGCCCGGCAGCACCAGCAGCGGCACTTCCGGTTTGCCCAAGCGCGCGGCGAAATCGGCCTTGGCCCAGGACGGCATGTAGCCGGCCACGGCTTCGTCGTCGGAATACGCCCGGGTGCTGGCGACCAGCGCGTCCAGCCAGGTGCCGGTGAGCCGGTTGCCGGTGGTGAAATCGATGATGGTGCGGCGCGCAGCGGGGTCGCTGCCGGCAGCGCTGAACAGTTTCCAACTGCCCTCGTCCAGCCCCGCGCCCGACGCCGGCACCGGCGTGATGGCGACCAGCGCGCGCACGCGCTGGGGTGCGGAAAGCCAGGCCAATTGAATGGCCACGCCACTCATGGAATGGCCGACCAGGGCAAAACGCTGCCAGCCCAGATCGTCAGCCAGTGCCAGCGCGTCCTCGGCCACCTGCTCCATGGTGTAGGGACCGCCCTTGCCGCGCATGCCGCCATAGCCGCGGCAGTCCATGAAGGCGTAGCTGTAATGCGCGCGATCCAGATGCAGCGGCAGCGTGCCCCAATTGGCAGCACAGCCGAACCAGCCGTGCAGCGCAATGACCTTGTGCGGGCCAGTGCCGACGAGAACATGGGTGTTGGGCATGAAAGTCTCCTTGGAAATCATCGGCGAACGCCGTCTGACCACCAGTTTATAGGCCGCATCGGGCCGGTGGACGCGATCGCCGCGTCCGCGTGCCGAAACGATCTGCCGTTGCTACGATCCGGCGGCCGCAGCGGCCGGATCGATGCGAGTCACACCTGCGCCTTCAACGGCCCGAGTGTCCGAGCGCGTCGCTGATGTCCCGCGCAGCTTTCGCAAGCGTTCGCGCTACGACGGCATCTGCCGCAAGGTCGAAGCTGCCCGTCGGCCCGAGCACCGTCAGCACAGCCTGCACCCGATTGCTGAAATCGAAAATGGGCGCGGCAATCGCGCTGATGCCCTGCAGGTTGGTGTCTTTCACGATGGCCAGGCCGTGCCGGCGCACGTCGGCCTGAATGACGCCAACGGGATCGCGCCCATTCAGCAATGCCCGGCGCTTGGCCGGCGCCGCCGCAAGCTCCTCCGCTGCCAAAGCCCGAATGTGCGAATCGTCGAGAAAAGCCAGGCAGATGCGCCCGGTGGCCGACCACAAAAGCGACAGTACGGTGCCCACGCGCACGTTGAGCGTTACCGGCAGCCCGGGCTCCTCGAAGCGAACGATGGTCGGCCCCTTGTTGCCCATGACGGCGACAAAACACGTCATTTCGAGTCGTTCGCGCAGCTTGACGAGTTCGGGTTCCGCCACGCGCGTCGGGTCGGCCAGGCGCATGGCGGCAAGGCCGATGCGAATCGATTCGGGGCCCAGCAGATATTGCGCAGAGACCGAATCCTGCAACAGCAGCCCTTCGGCCACGAGGCTCGCGAGATAGCGGTGCACCTTGGCCGGGTTCTCATCGATGTGGCGCGACAGCGCCGTCAGGCTGGCGCGGCCGCCAAGCTGAGTCAGCCCCTTGAGGATGCCCATGCCGGTCTGGATCGCCTGGATCCGTTGCCGCCGCGGTCGGGCGTCGTTGCCGCGCTTGGTCGCGGCAACCGTCGAAGCGCCGCGGGCGTTGCGAGGGGCGTCTTGTCCGGTTATTGCGCGCATCGCTGAATCGTCGTCCTCAAAGGGAAAACCCGTCTGTTCAATTTACTCATTGCGTGTTATGGTTACGCAAAGTGCATTCTCTGCGCAACTCTCAGATTGTCATGGAACCTGCAATTTCCAGCGCCCAGGCAGCCGTTTGTCCCGTCGCACACGGGCCAGCCGCCCAGCCTACCTCGCCCCGATGTCCCTTCAGCGAACGCGCCGACGCCTTTGATCCGTTCACCGATGCGTTCATGGAAAGCCCGTCGGAAGCCGTACGCTGGGCGCGCGAGCAAGCACCGATTTTCTTCAGCCCGAAACTGAACTACTGGGTGGTTACGCGCTACCAGACCATCAAGGACATCTTTCGCGACAACCACACGTTCAGCCCGTCGATCGCGTTGGAGTCGTATGCGCCGCCCAGCGCGGAAGTCACCGCCATCCTCAAATCCTACGGCTACGCGCTGAACCGCACCATGGTGAACGAGGACGAGCCGGTGCACATGGCGCGCCGGCGCGTGCTGATGGCGCCGTTCACGCCCGAGCATCTGGAAAACGACATTCCCATGGTGCGCCGGCTGGTGACCGAAGCCGTCGACGCGTTCATCGACGCGGGCCAGGTCGACCTGTTCAAGGCCTTGTGCTGGGACGTGCCATTCACGGTGGCGCTGCATTTCCTCGGCATCGACAACGACGAAGACCGCGAGCGCATGCACGAGTTCTGCGTGGCCCACACCAAGACGCAGTTCGGCCGGCCGACCGAGGAAGAGCGCATCGAAGTGGCACACCAGGTCGGCAAGTTCTGGCAGCTCTCGGGCCAGATCCTGGACAAGATGCGGCGCACGCCCGACGGCCCCGGCTGGATGCGCTATTCCATCCGCCAGCAGAAAGACCATCCCGAAGCCGTGACCGATTCCTATTTGCAATCGATGATGCCGGCGATCATCGTGGCGGCGCACGAATCGACCTCGTTTGCCACCGCCAACGCCATCCGCCTGCTGCTGGAGCACCGCGACGCCTGGGACGACCTGTGCGAAGACCCGGCGCTGATTTCGCCCGCAGTGGAAGAGTGCCTGCGCCACAACGGCCCGATCGGCTGCTGGCGCCGGCGCGCCACGCGCGACGTGGAAATCGAAGGCGTGCAGGTGCCCGCGGAATCGAAGATTCTGATGGTGGTGCACTCGGCGAATCACGACGAGCGCCATTTCGGCGACCCGGACTTCTTCGACATCCGGCGCGACAACACCATCGAGCACCTGTCGTTCGGCTTCGGCGCGCACCAGTGCCTGGGCAAGAACATCGGCCGCATGGAAATGCAAGTGATCCTGGGCGAGCTCACGCGCCGCCTGCCGCACCTGCGGCTCATGCCGCAGAAGTACGAATACCTGCTGAACGCTGCCTTCCGCGGTCCGCAGAACCTGTGGGTGCAGTGGGACCCGGCGCAGAACCCGGAGCGGCGCGACCCCTCCATCGTCACGCGCTACCAGGAGATTCGTCTGGGCGGGCCGCTGGCGAGCGCCGTGGTGCGCAAGCTGAAGGTGGACAGTGCCGACCCCGTGGCGCCAGGCATCGTGCGCATCCGCCTCTCTTCTCCCAAGAACGAAACGCTGCCGCACTGGACGCCCGGTTCGCATATCGATGTGGAATGCGGCGACACCGGACTTTCGCGCCAGTATTCGCTTTGCAGCGATCTGGACCACCCCGACCAATGGGAAATTGCCGTGCTGCACGACCCGCAAAGCCGCGGCGGCTCCCGATGGATCCACCGCTACGCCCGGCCCGGCGCCATCCTGCGCATCCGCGGGCCGCGCAACCACTTCCGGATGGAAAAGAAAGGCGGCGGCCGCCTGCTGCTGATCGCGGGCGGCATCGGCATCACGCCCATCATGGCGATGGCGCAAGCCGCGCAGGCCAAAGGGCTGGACTACGCATTGCACTACAGCTGCCACACGCGCACGCAAGCGGCCTTTCTGGCGGAATTGCAACGGCGGCACGGCGACCGGCTGCACTTGCACGTGAGCGACGAAGGCACGCGCTGCGACTTGGCGCAACTGCTGGCGCGCCCCGACCCCGCCACGCGCATCTATGCCTGCGGCCCGCAGCGGCTGCTGGACGTGCTGGAGCACACCGTGGAGCAGGTCGGCTGGACCGCGGACGCACTGCACGTCGAACACTTCGCCAACGGAAACCCCAAGCTCGATCCAGCGCACGAGAAAGCATTTGAAATCGAACTGCCGGGCGCCGGCCTGGTGCTGCAGGTGCCAGCCGACAAGACCGTGCTCGAAGTGCTGCACGCCAACAACGTCGACGTGCAAAGCGACTGCGAGGAAGGCCTGTGCGGCACTTGCGAAGTGGGCGTGCTCGCGGGCGAGATCGACCACCGCGACAGCGTGCTGAACCCGCGCGAGCGCAAGGTGGGCGACCGCATGATGGCGTGCTGCTCGCGCGCCCGCTCGGGGCGACTGACGCTGGACTTATGAGCGGGTTCACAATTCGGCCCACACATGCGATTTCACGCCGCCCGACGGCCGATCGTTCAACGAGCGGTCCGGGCATTTTTCAACCTCACCCGCAATTCAAGAAGAGACAAACCATGCACCTGAAATCAACCCTTGGCGCCCTGGCTGCCGCCCTGCTCGTCCTGCCGGCCGCAAGCTTTGCCGCAGATGCCACGCCGCTCATCATCGGCGCCGCACTGGCCCAGACGGGCCCTGCCTCGTCGCTGGCCGATGGCGAAGTCAAGGCCATCAACATGTACGTGAAGGAAGTCAACGCCAAGGGCGGCATCGCTGGGCACCCGCTGAAAGTCACGATTCTCGACACGGCCACCGATCCGCAGAAGGCCGTGCTCAACGTGCGCAAGCTGATCACCGAAACCAAGGTGGCCGCAATCGTTTGCTGCACCACCACGCCCGAATCCATGGCCATCCTGGACACGGTGCAGCGCGCCAAGGTGCCGAACATTTCGCTCGCCTCGGCCATGACCGTGACCGAGCCCGTGGCCGACCGCTACTGGGTCTTCAAGACGCCCCCCACCGACACCACCATGATTGGCGTGGAAGTCAAGGACATGGAGAAGCTGGGCATCAAGACCGTGGGCTACCTGGGATTTGACACGTCGCTCGGCAAGGTCGGTTTCGAGGAACTGAAAAAAGCCGTGGTGCCGGCAAACATCACCATCGTCGGCGACGAACAGTTCTCGCCCACCGACACCAACGTGAGCGCGCAAGCCACCAAGCTGGTGAACGCCAAGCCCGACGCCATCTTCATCAACGGCAACCCGCCCGGCGCCAACCTGGCGCAGAAGGCGGTGCAAGCCGCCGGCTACAAGGGCACCATTTACCAAAGCTACGGCGTGACCAACGCCACCTTCCTGCGCCTGGGTGGCGACAGCCTGAACGGCACGCGCATCTCGGTACCGCCGGTGATCGTGTACGACCAACTGCCGCCGGCGCTGCCGTTCAAGGAAGTGACCGAAACCTTCGCCAAGAACTACATGGCCGCCAACAACGGCGAAAAGCCCAGTTCTTTCGCCGGCTTTGCCTATGACGCCATCCGCGTGGTCAGCACCGCCGCCGACCGGGCGCTCACCAACGACAAGGTCCAGCCCACCGATCTGGACGCGTTCCGTGCCGCCATCCGCGACAACATCGAACATCTCGACAGCTTCCAGAGCGCGACCGGCACCTACAACTTCTCCGCCAAGGATCACGTCGGCATCGGGCCGAGCTCGATTTCCATGGTGACCGTGGAGAACGGCGGGTATCAGTTGGCCAAGTAAGCATGAGCGGCGTGGATGCGCACAACGCCTGAGCCACGCTGCCGCGCGCTCAAGCAATGGCACGGGCAATCAGAACGCACCCCGCTCCGGACTCGTGGATGCGTCCGGCGCGCAAAACCGACCCGAACCCTTCTGGCAATTCAATCTGATGCCGCGCCGCGCGCTGACAGGCGGGCACACGCGTCGCGCAACGCTTGCGCGCAGCGCCCGTCGATCGCCGTATCCAGCGTTGCTGCGGGGCCGACCAGCGTGAGCGCCAGGGCGATGTGCCGCTGGTCATCGAAGACCGGCGCCGCGACCGCGTTGATTCCAGCCACGTGGTCGCCATTGACCACGGAAACGCCGGCGGTTCGAATCGTCCGTCTGAGTCGAGACGCGACGAGTTCGCCGGGCTGATCCCGCCAAGCCGCAAACAGGCGACCCGTGGCCGAAGTGGCCGCCGGCAAGACCGCGCCCTCCTGCACCGAAATGGCGACCATGCGGGCCGGTTGGAAAACGCGCGCGACGGTGGCGCCTTCGGACCGCCAAAGGGCGACGAAGCAGGTCTCATCCTGCGTTTGCGCGAGCGACGAGGCTTCGCTGATGGCGCGCCCGAGCAAATCCTGGCGCGACCACCAGTCGAGCGCCAGATCGCGCACCGCAGCGCCCGGCTCGTACAAACCCGACTCGGGATCCTGCGCAATCCAATCCGTGCGCTGCAGGCTGACGAGGTAGCGATAGGCCTTGGCCCGGTGCATGCCAGCGCGGCGCGCCAGATCGGACAGGCTGCATGGCTGCTCGCCGACCAGAAATGAACGCAGCAACGCCAGCCCGACTTCCAGCGACTGGACGCCTTGCACCGCGTCGAGCTTGCTTTTTTCAGGCATCGTGAGCGATCACCTCGCAGCAAGAAAAATGCAGTCCATCATGAAAATCCATGTGTTAAACGCGGGGAAGCGAAATTCAGTTGACGTTTGAACTCATTGTTACTCATATAATAACGCTCGTTGCGCTAATCGTAACATTTGATTTTCAATCAAACGGAACCGCGGGTTGATCCGGCACGTCCGGTTGATGTGCCATCGCCCTGCGAAGTCCGTCCACTCTGGAGACTTGCATGACCACCACGTCGTTGAAGTACATGTGCGGCTTCGGCAATGAGTTTTCGACCGAAGCCCTGCCCGGCGCCCTGCCGGATCGCGGCAACTCGCCGCAAAAGGCGCCGTACGGCCTGTACGCCGAACAACTTTCCGGCACGGCGTTCACGCTGCCGCGCTCGCTCAACCGGCGCTCGTGGCTGTACCGCATCCGGCCCGGTGCCACGCACGATGCATTCGAACCGAGCAAGGCCGGCGCGCACTGGCTGTCGGTATTCAATCAAGCACCCACGCCGCCCAACCGCATCCGCTGGGACCCGATCGCCATGCCGGCGACGCGCAGCAAGCGCGACTTCATCGACGGCATGATGACCGTGGCCGGCAACGCCGGTTGCGGCATTCACGTCTACACCGCCAACCAGGCGATGGACAAGCGCTATTTCTACAACGCCGATGGCGAACTGCTGATCGTGCCGCAGCAGGGGCGCCTGACGCTGGCGACCGAATTCGGCACGCTGGAAATCCAGCCACAAGAGATTGCCGTGATTCCGCGCGGCATCCGCTTTCAGGTCCATCTGCCCGACGGCGCCGCGCGCGGCTTCGTGTGCGAAAACCCCGGCATGCCGCTCAAGCTGCCCGACCTGGGCGTGATCGGCTCCAACGGGCTGGCGCATCCGCGCGACTTCCTCACGCCGGTGGCAGCGTATGAAGACAAGGAGGGCGATTTCGAAATCCTCGCCAAATTCGACGGCCATTTCTGGTCGGCCCGTACCGACCATTCGCCGCTCGACGTTGTCGCCTGGCACGGCACGCACGCACCCTACAAGTACGACTTGCGCAAATTCAACGTTACGGGCTTCATCAGCTACGACCACCCGGATCCGTGCATCAACCTGGTGCTGCACGCGCCGAGCCCCATGCCGGGCATCGACACGCTCGACTTCGTCTGCTTCGCGCCGCGCGTGCTGGCAATGCAGGACACCTTCCGTCCGCCCTGGTTCCACCGCAACATCGCGGGCGAATTCATGGGCAACGTGCACGGCCGCTACGACGCCAAGGCGGGCGGCTTCGAGCCCGGCAGCATGTCGCTGCACAACACCATGACGGCGCACGGCCCCGATGCCGCCACCTTTGAAAAGGCCAGCAAGGCCGACACGCACCAAGCGGATTACATCGAAGACACGATGGCGATCATGTTCGAGACGCCGGTGATCATTCACCCGACGCGACAGGCACTGGAATCGCCGCAACGCCAGCGCGATTACCCGAAAGTCTGGGCGGGGCTGAAGAAACACTTCAATCCCAAGCGGCGTTAGGCTTCGTCGGTTATGTTTTTCGTGCTGTTGAGACAGGGGACACGCTATGTACAAAGGTAGCTGTCTGTGCGGAAAGGTCCGGTATGAACTCACAGCAGATCCGGGTGATTTCGGGTTCTGCCACTGCGTAAGCTGTCGCAAGGCAAGCGGTTCATCGCACGCAGCTAACGCACCGATTGATCGCGTCAACTTTCATTTGATCGCCGGCGCGGACGTTCTGCGGGAATTCGAATCATCGCCGGGAATGTTCAGGGCGTTTTGTACGAACTGTGGTTCCCCAATCTACGCGTACCGATCGGAGCAACCCGACCATCTCGGGATTCGGCTGGGAACACTTGACACTCCATTCCATAAGCAGCCGATAGGTCACAAGTTCACTTCCGAGTGTCCATCGTGGGCGCCGATCCTTGATACGCTTCCGCAATATCCCAGACATGCGTTGTTTCAGAAGTAGATCGCACAATTGATTCGCTTCAAATCATCTGTCGGCATGCCCGCTCTTCCATCTGTCCGATGTTCCACGTCAACTGACGCCTGGTTCAGTGCTGCCCGCCATCAGCGGCCAGAAACCGGCATAAGCTACGACCATGAAAGCCACCACCAACGAAACCCACGACCCGGCGCTGCAAAGCTGGGTCAAGTCGGCCAACGCGGCCGGCTCTGACTTCCCCATCCAGAACCTGCCGTACGGCGTGTTCCGGCGCCGCGGCAGCCACGAGAACTGGCGCAGCGGCGTGGCCATCGGCGACCAGATCGTCGATCTGGCGGCAGCGGCCAAGTCGGCGCGCTCGGCTTTCCCGCATGAGGCGAGCGACGCGCTGCAAGCCGCCGCCGGCCACACGCTGAACGAATTCATGGGCCTGGGGCATGCCGCCTGGTCGGCGCTGCGCCTCGCGCTCTCGCGCGGCTTGCGCGCCGGCTCCAGCGCGGAAGCGCTGCTGAAGCATTGCCTGGTCCCGCAAACCGAAGCCGAACACAGCGTGCCGGCGCGCATTGGCGACTACACCGATTTCTACACCTCGATCCACCACGCCACGCACATCGGCAGTCTGTTCCGTCCCGACAACCCACTGATGCCGAACTACAAGTGGATTCCGATCGGTTACCACGGCCGCAGCTCCAGCGTGATCGTCTCGGGCCACGACTTCAAGCGCCCGGTGGGACAGGTCAAGCCGCAAGGCGCCGACGCGCCGGTGGTGCGCGCCAGCCAGCGCATGGACATCGAACTCGAACTCGGCGTGTTCGTCGGCGCCGGCAACGCGCTGGGCGAACCCATCGCCATGGCCCAAGCCGAAGACCACGTCTTCGGTTTCGTGCTGCTGAACGACTGGTCGGCGCGCGACATCCAGCCGTGGGAATACCAGCCGCTCGGCCCCTTCCTCGCGAAGAACTTTGCCACCACGATTTCACCCTGGATCGTGACCACCGAGGCGCTCGCGCCGTACCGTGCCGCGCCGCCCGAGCGGCCCGCGGGCGACCCGGCGCCGCTGGCCTACCTGGACAGCCCGGAGAACGGCACGCACGGCGCGATCGACATGCAGCTCGAAATCCTGCTGCAAACGCCGAAGATGAAAGAGGCCAACCAGCGCGCCGCGCGCATTTGCCTGACCAACTACCAGTACGCCTATTGGACCTTCGCGCAACTGGTGGCGCACCACACGGTGAATGGCTGCAACCTGCGGCCGGGCGACCTGTTCGGCACCGGCACGCTCTCGGGTCCCAATCCCGACCAGGCTGCGGCGCTGATCGAAATCACCCACGGCGGCAAGCAGCCCATCACGCTGCCGAATGGCGAGACGCGCACCTTCCTGGAAGACGGCGACAGCGTGATCCTGCGCGGCTGGTGCGAGAAAGCGGGCCACCCGCGCATCGGCCTGGGCGAATGCCGGGGCACCGTGCTGCCCGCGCGTGCCATCCAGCGCGACCAGGACGATCGCGCGACCGACTGAACACCGGAGAACACCAATGGCTGAAAAAAAATCGAAAGACCTGTTTGACAACCCCATGGGCCTGTGCGGCTTTGAGTTCGTCGAATTCGCATCGCCCAAACCCAATTTTCTGGAGCCGCTGTTCGAGAAGCTCGGCTTCACGCTGGTGGCGCGGCACCGCTCCAAGGACGTGCTGCTGTACCGCCAAGGGGCGATCAACTTCATCGTCAACCGCGAGCCCAAGAGCCCCGCGGCCTACTTCGCGGCCGAGCATGGCCCGAGCGCCTGCGGTCTGGCGTTCCGCGTGAAGGATTCGCAAGCCGCGTACAAGCGCGCGCTGGAACTGGGCGCGCAACCCATCGACATCGCCACCGGCCCGATGGAGCTGAAGCTTCCCGCCATCAAGGGCATTGGCGGTGCGCCGCTTTACTTGATCGACCGCTTCGAAGATGGCGAATCGATTTACGACATCGACTTCAAGTTCCTGGACGGTGTCGATCGCCATCCCAAGGGCCACGGCTTCCAGCTCATCGACCATCTGACGCACAACGTCTATCGCGGCCGCATGACGTACTGGGCCAACTTCTACGAGCGCCTGTTCAACTTCCGGCAAATCCGCTACTTCGACATCGCGGGCGAATACACGGGTCTGACCAGCAAGGCCATGACCGCGCCCGATGGCAAGATCCGCATTCCGCTGAACGAGGAAGCCAAGCAGGGCGGCGGCCAGATCGAAGAGTTTTTGATGCAGTTCAACGGCGAGGGCATCCAGCACGTCGCCATGATTTGCGACAACCTGATCGACGCCGTCGACCACTTGCAAATGGCCGGCGTGCCGCTGCTCACGGCGCCCAACGACGTTTATTACGGTAACCTGGAAAAGCGCCTGCCGGGCCACGGCCAGCCGGTGCCCGAGCTGCAAACGCGCGGCATCCTGCTCGACGGCAGCACCGAAGGCGGCACGCCGCGCCTGCTGCTGCAAATCTTCTCCGAGCCGCTGTTGGGCCCGGTATTTTTCGAATTCATCCAGCGCAAGGGGGATGAAGGCTTTGGCGAAGGCAATTTCAAGGCGCTGTTCGAATCGATGGAGCGCGACCAGGTGCGTCGCGGCGTGCTCGACGACAAAAAGGCCACGGCGAAGGCGAAATGACCATGACGAAACTCGATGAAAAAGCACGCACCGTTGCGTTGGCGGCGCTGCCCGCGTGGCAACACGACCCGAAGCGCGACGCCATCATGCGTGCCTTCGTTTTCAAGGACTTCATGCAGGCGTTTGCCTTCATGACCGAAATGGCGATCTGGTCGGAAAAACACGACCACCATCCCGAGTGGTTCAACGTTTACAACAAGGTCAACGTGACGATGACCACGCACGACGCGAGCGGCCTGTCGCAGCGCGACGTGGACTGGGCGCGGCACGCCGACGCGGTCGCGGCACGTGGCGCCCAATCGAAATAAACGCAGCGAGACCGGTCATGCAATACCCGACCGCCACATCCGCCAAGCACGGCCTGGCTGCCGGAGCGGCCGGCACGCCGCACCGCGCCGACTGGACCATCGACCAGGGATGGAAAAACTACACGCCCGCGGAGCACGCCACCTGGAAAACGCTGTTCCAGCGCCAGGCCAAGCTGCTGCCGGGCCGCGCCTGCGACGAATTCGTGGCCGGCATGAAGCGGCTTGCCATCGACGCGGATCAGATCCCCGATTTCCTCCAGCTCTCCGACATCCTGGGCAAGCACACCGGCTGGCGAGTGGTGGCCGTGCCGGGGCTGGTGCCCGACGAGGTGTTTTTCGAGCACTTGGCGCACCGCCGCTTTCCCGCGGGCCATTTCATCCGCCGTGCCGACCAGCTCGATTACCTGCAGGAACCCGACGTTTTCCACGACGTCTTCGGCCACGTGCCGATGCTGCTGAATCCGACGATTGCCGACTTCATCCAGGCCTACGGGCAAGGCGGCCTGCGCGCGCAAAAGCTCGGCCACCTGAAACGGCTGGCGCGCGTCTACTGGTACACGGTGGAATTCGGCTTGCTGCTGCAAAAGGGCGAACCACGCATCTACGGCGCGGGCATTGCCTCGTCGGCCAGCGAAAGCGTGTTCTCGTTGGAAGACGCCTCGCCCAACCGCATCCGTTTTCAATTGGAACGCGTGATGCGCACCAACTACCGCATCGACGATTTCCAGGAAACGTATTTCGTCATCGACGACCTGGAAAAGCTGCTGGAATTCACGCAGATCGACTTCGGCCCGATCTACCAGCGCATCGCGCCGCTGCCGGAATACGAGCCGGGCGACGTGCTGGCCGAAGATCAGGTGATCACCCGCGGGACAGGTGCATATCACAAGGCCAAGCGCAAGGGTTAGGCTGCTCTCGTTCTCGTTCATAGAATCCGGTTCAAGCGCGCTGAGCGGATTCGGCGCATACCGCATGCCGGCTGACCCCGTAGCTGCCGCGGTCGCGCGGGCAGCGCATGCAACGCATTTCGCTGCGCGAACGCGACCCGAATGAGACCCAGGAGACATTGAAATGAACAACGACACGCAAGTCGTCATGATCACCGGCGCCAGCGGCCAACTGGGCCGCGCGGTGGCCGACCTGTTCGCGGAACGCGGCGCGAGCCTGGCGTTGGTCGATCGCCACCACGAAGCCCCTGAGCAGAATCCCGGCAACACGCTGCACCTGAGCGCCGACTTGCTCCAACAAGCCGACGTGGACCGGGCGGTGGCGCGAACCATCGAGCGCTTCGGCCACATCGACGCGCTGTGCAACATCGCGGGCGGCTTCCACATGGGCGAGACGGTGTTTGAGACGCCCGACTCGGCGTGGGATTTCATGTTCAACCTGAACACGCGCACCGTCCTGCACACCGCGCGCGCCGTGGTGCCGCACATGCTGAAAGCAGGCCACGGCAAGATCGTCAACATCGGCGCCTACTCGGCGCAGCGCGGGGCCGCGCAAACCGGCGCCTACATCGCCAGCAAGAGCGCCGTCATCCGCCTGACCGAATCCATGGCCGCCGAACTGCGCGAGCGCGGCATCAACGTCAACTGCGTGCTGCCCACCATCCTGGATACACCCGCCAACCGCACCGCCATGCCCGACGCGGACCCAGCCCGCTGGGTCGCGCCGCGAGCGCTGGCGGACGTGATTGCGTTCCTCGCCTCGGATGCCGCACGGGCGATTCATGGGGCGGCGGTGCCGGTGACGGGGTTGTCGTAACCGCGTGGCAGGAACCGCTTGGTGCTCGCACAGCAACCCCCGATTCATTGAGAATTTGGAATGACTTCTTTCGCGCGTAAAGCAAGTCCGCATCCATCGGCCGTGCGCTGCACCCAAGACGAGCCCATCGTTTCGCTCGCGGATGGTCGCGTACTCTCGGTGCCCCTTGCATGGTTCCCGCGGCTCGCCGGAGCCACAGCGGCGCAGCTCGCCAACTTCGAGCTGCTGGGTGACGGCGAAGGAATCCACTGGCCCGCGGTCGACGAGGACGTATCTGTCGCTGGTCTCCTGCGAGGTCAGCCCTCTCTGGAATTCGCAGCAACCAAGACGTAAGAAACCGCGGCTGGTTCCCGCGATTCCCCTGCACGAGCTACACATGGCGGAGTTGACACGTCAGACTGCAATGAACGCAACGCAATCCACTCTGCTGAAGTTTCCGATCACCGGCACGTCGGCGCTCTGCAAGGAAGTGCGCGCGCGCGGCCTGCACTCGTTCGAACAACTGATCAAATATGTGCGATCGCTGCCGTACAGCCGGCCGACAGATGGCAACGATCCGTGCGCTGTCTTGCGTGAACGTCGCGGTACATGCAGTTCGAAGCACCGACTGCTCGCCGCGGTAGCGCATGACTGCGACCACGCTGAAGTCCAACTGATGGTCGGCATCTTCGCGATGTGCGAGGCCAATACGCCGGGTGTTGGCACTGTCCTGGACGCCGCAGGACTCACGTCCATTCCTGAAGCGCACTGCTATCTGAAAATCAACGGCGAGCGCTTTGATTTCACCGGCCTTCGATCAGGCACGGCATCACCATTCGAATCACTGGTCACGGAGCAGGTCGTTGCGCCGGCGGCGCTCGCCGAACGCAAGATTCACTTCCACAAGGACGCAATTGCGGCATGGGCACCTGCTCATGGCCTGACAGCGAAAGCAGCGTGGCCGATACGCGAGGCTTGCATCGCCGCATTGGCACCCCCTCGGTCGATGAACCAGTACGGCTGAATCCCGTTTGATACCGTTCGTCGCATAGCTCCCGTCGAGTGTCGGGAACCCCGCCCGCCCGCCTTATCGACGTCGACCGGCGCAGCGCACCTAGTTCAAAACCCCGCCGCCTGCCCATCGCGCCGCGGATCGCTGGCGGCCACGTAACCCATGTCGGGATCGTCATCGGCCAGCTTCCAGACGAACTGGCCGGCACCGAACTCGACATAGTTGCCGTTGTTGGGATTCACCACGTGGCCCAGCGCCTTGAGCCCCTGGATCGTTTCCGGGTTCATCCCCTGCTCGGTGTCCACGCTGAAATCGGCGTTGACCTTCCAGCGCGGCGCGTCGCACGCCGCTTGCGGCTGCTGGTGGTAATCGACCAGGCGCACCAGCGTCTGCAGGTGCGCCTGCGGCTGGATGTCGCCGCCCATCACGCCGAAGGCCATGACCGGCTTGCCGGCGCGCGTGAGGAATCCCGGAATGATGGTGTGGAACGGCCGCTTGCCGCCCGCGACGACGTTGGGCGAGCGCGGATCCATGGAAAAGCCCACGCCGCGGTTCTGCAGGCTGATGCCGGTATCCGGCACCACCACGCCGGAGCCAAACCCCATGTAGTTGGATTGGATGAACGAGACCATCATCCCGCTCTCGTCCGCCGCGGCGAGGTAAATCGTTCCGCCCGCAGCGGGCCGGCCGGGCTCGAAATGCAGCGCCCTGTCGCGCCGCAGCAGCTTGGCGCGACTGGCCAGGTAGGCGTCGTCCAGCAGGTCCGCTGGCGTGACGGCCTCCATGCTGCGCGGGTCGGCCGTGTAGCGATACAGATCGGCAAAAGCGAGCTTGGTCGCTTCGATCTGGATGTGCTGCGATTCGACTGAATCGACCGGCAGATCCTGCAGATCGAAATGGCGGGCAATGCCCATCGCCATCAGCGCCGCGATGCCCTGCCCGTTGGGCGGCAACTCGTGCAGCGTATGGCCGTGATAGTCCTTGGCAAGCGGCGCCACCCACTCGGGCCGGTAGGCGCGCAAGTCGTCCGCGGTCATGGCGCCGTCGCCCTCTCGGCTGAACGCGGCGATGCGCTCGGCCGATTCGCCTTCGTACAGGTCGCGTCCGCGGGTTTGCGCGATGCGGCGCAAGGTCTGGGCAGCGCCTTGCAAGATGAATTTCTCGCCGACGTGCGGCGCCCGCCCGCGCGGCAGGAAGGCCGCGGCAAAACCCGGTTGGCCGCGCAAATCCGCGAAAGTCCGCGTCCACTTGGCGACGACGAACGGCGTCAGCACGTGGCCGCGTTCCGCCACCTCGATGGCCGGCTCGAACAGGTCCGCAAACGGCAATTTGCCGAACTTTTCATGCAGCGCGGCCCAGCCCGCGACGACGCCCGGCACCGTCACCGTATCCCATCCGTGCCTGGGCTGAATCGCCAGCCCATGGCCATCGACGCCGTACTTGCGCTTGAAGTAGTCGACGTTCCACGCTGCCGGCGCGCCGCCCGAGGCATTCAGGCCGTGGAGTTTCCGGCCGTCCCAGACGATGGCAAAGCAATCACCGCCCAGCCCGCACGATACCGGCTCGACCAGGATCATCATGGCGGCGCCCGCCACGGCCGCGTCAACCGCGTTGCCGCCTCTCAGCAACATGCGCACACCCGCCTGTGCGGCCAGCGGGTGCGACGTGGCGACCACGTTGCGCGCAAAGACCGGCGTGTGGATGGATGGATACGGGTTTTGCCAGTTGAACGAATGCATGGTGCTCTCGATCGTTGCGCCGCGGCACGCGGATGGCAGCTAGAACTTGGTATAGCCGCCGTCGATCACGAATTGTTCACCCGTGACATAGCTTGATGCATCGCCTGCCAGGAAAACCGCGATGCCGCCGAAATCTTCTTTTTCGCCCCAGCGGCGCGCGGGAATGCGCGGCAACACGGCGTGCGCAAACCTGTCGTTGGCGGTGCTGTGGGCGGTCATTTCGGTCACGATCCAGCCCGGCAGGATGGCATTGACGCGAATCCGGTCGCGCGCCAGTTCGACCGCCAGCGCGCGCACGAACGAGGTCACGGCGCCTTTGGAGGCGCCATACGCGCTGTTGCGCGCCGCGCCTTCGAGCGCTGCGGTCGATGCGGTGGCGACGAGCGAACCGCCGCGGCCGCTGGCTTTCATGTGCCGGGCCGCCGCGCGGAACGTCAGGAACACGCCCTCGACGTTGATGCGCTGAATGCGCTGCCATTCTTCCAGTGAAGTGTCCAGCAGCGGCGTACCGAAACCGGCCACGCCGGCATTCGCAAAGCAGGCATCGAGCCGGCCGCCCAACGCCTCCACGGTCGCATCGAACGCGGATTGCAGCGCGGCCTCGTTGCCCACGTCGCAGGTGAAAGCGTGCACGCGTGCCGCGTCGCCGCAGGTGCCGGCCAGTTGTTCGCGCGCGTGCTCGGTCTTTTCCTTGCGCGAACCCCAGATCGCCACGCTCGCGCCCGATTGCAACAGTGCCTGCGCCATGCCATAGCCGATGCCGCCGTTGCCGCCTGTCACCAATGCGGTGCGGCCGTTCAAGTCAAATGCGGAATAAGTCATGGGTTGATCTCGCTTTCAGGGTCAGTGGAACAGGTGGCGTCCGTTTGGGCGAATGCGCGTCACGATTCTGGAAAGCAGCGCTTGCGCCGCGCGTCAGCCGTGGCGGCGCACGCCGCCCGCAACGTTCGCCGGCGCGACCCAGGCGCGCTCCAACGCAGCCGCATCGTCGCCGCCCAGCAAGTACGCGCGCAGCATCGGCAGCGCGTCGAAGCCCCAGAACAGGCGCCCGTCGGCCACAAATGCCGGTACGCCGAAAACGCCTTGCGCAACGGCGTCGTCGGTGGCGGTGCGCAGGGCCCGCTTCACGTCATCGCTGACCGGATCGCGTTCCGGCGCGAGCTGGGCCGTGAGCGCGGCCAGGCGCTGTGGATCATCGGCCGCGCCGCCGCCGCGCCAGACGTGGCGAAAAATCGTCTCGCACACATAGCGGTTGGGCGTGCCGCGGCGCGCACAGGCCCACGCCAGGCGCAGCAGGCCGAGCGGATTGAACGGATGCGCGGCCGGCACCTGCATGGCGATGCCGTTCTGCTGCGCGAGCCAGATCACTTGCCGATAAGTCCAGTCGCGCTTGGAAGCGATTTCGGCCGGCCCGAGCTGGCCGAAGTGCTTCAGCAAGCCAGCGAACAGGATCGGTCGGTACGTCATTTCGTAGCTCAGCCCAACGAGCGCCTGCGGCAAATGTTCGAACGCCAAGTACGCATACGGCGAAATGAAGTCGAAATGGCAGGTGATGGATTTCATGGCGTGCTCACAGGTTGGGTCGCGCGGCGCTGCAGCAACTCGCGCCACACGGTGCGCTTCTCGTCTTCAGTCATTAGGCTCCAGTTCATGATTTCGTCGCGCGTGCGCAGGCATCCGATGCAATGGTGGCGCGCGGCATCCAGTTTGCAAATCTGCCGGCAGGGCGACGGCACGGCGCCGGTATCGGTTTCGGGATCGAACTGGATCGGTGCGACAGCCATACGGTCTTTCTGCGGGAGCCCAAGAGTTGAATGCGGCGCAGCGCTCAGCCTGGATCCTGCACCACGTCGGCGACCGGCGCGCCGCCGGTCAGCATCGGCAGTTCCTGCGGCGTCAGCTTGAACACCGCATGCGGGTGGCCGGCAGCGGCCCAGATTTCCGTGAAGCGGTAGAGCTCGCGGTCGATCAGCACCATGGGCGGCGTGACATGCCCGACCGGCGCCACGCCGCCGATGGTGAAGCCGGTCTTGGCCTTGACGAAATCGGCGTCGGCGCGGCCAATTTTGCCGACCAGCGCGGCCACTTTCTTTTCGTCCACGCGCCGATCGCCGGAGGTGATGACCAGCACCGCGCGATCGTCATCCCTATGCCGAAAAATAATGCTCTTGGCGATCTGCCCCACCGTGATGTGCAGGGCGTCCGCAGCCTGCTGCGCAGTGCGGGCGGCGCCGTCCAGCATCACGGGCGCTCCCGCGTGCCCCGCCGCGTGCAACGCTTCGGCCACGCGGGCGACGCCGTGCGGCAATGGATCAGGCGATTCAATGGTCACGATGAATTCAGTCCTCTTTATTCAAACCGGCTCGGCCCGGCCCACGAACGCGAGGCTGGCGCCCAACGCGATCAGCACGCCGCCGGCAATGCGGTTGCGCACGCGCTGCGCCCGCACGGACGCAATCCACTGCCGCAGGCTGGCCGCCAGGAATGCATAGCCGTTCATTACGATCACGTCGACCACGACCGTGGTCACGAGCAGGATCAGCAACTGCAACCCGAGCGAGCGATCGGGCCGGATGAATTGCGGCAGCACCGCCACCATGAAAACGATGCCCTTGGGGTTGGTGGCGTCGGTGAAAAAGCCGCGCGCGAACCGTTGGCGCGCCGACAAATCAACGCCGTGGCCGCCCGCATGATCGATAAGCCCGGCCTGCACCGGCGCGCGCCACTGCTTCACGCCCAGCCACAGCAGATACGCCGCGCCCACCACCTTGACCACCAGGAATGCCTTTTCCGATGCCAGCAGCACCGCGCCAATGCCGACACCGGCCACCAGCAGGATGAACGCGACCCCAGCCTGCAGCCCCAGGATGGTGGCGAACGTTCGGCGCACGCCGTAGGACATGCCGTGGCTCATCGAGAGCACCGCGCCCGGCCCGGGCGAGATGGCGATGGCCCACGCCGCCACCAGATACGCCAACCAGACATGCAAATCCATGAACTGCGACCGCTCTTGAAAATTGGAACGAGGAGCCTGACGGAACCCGCAACGCGCGGTCAGCCGGCGCGCTTGTTCAGGATGGCCACCGCCGCCAGCGACTGCGGCTTGCGCCCGAGATGGTCGCTGATGAACTTGCCGGCGTCGACCAGCCGGTCCAGATCAATGCCCGTCTCGATCCCCAGTCCGTTCAGCATGAAGACCACGTCTTCGGTGGCGACGTTGCCGGTCGCGCCCTTGGCGTAGGGACAGCCGCCCAGGCCGGAGACCGACGACTGGAAGTTCCACACACCCAGCTCCATCGCCGCATAGGTGTTGGCCAGCGCCTGGCCGTAGGTGTCGTGGAAATGGCCGCTCACGTGATCCACGTCGAAATGCTTGAGCGTCGCCTCGATCGCTTTTTGCACCTTGCCCGGTGTGCCGACGCCGATGGTGTCGGCGACGTCCACGCGCTCCACGCCGATGCCTTTCATCAGGCCGGCCAGGTAGTCCACCTTGCTGGGTGCGATGTCGCCCTCGTACGGGCAGCCGACGGTGCAGCTCATCGCACCGCGTACCGCAATGCCCGCGGCCTTGGCGGCTTCCACCACCGGCGCGAAGCGCTCGATGCTTTCGGCAATCGAGCAGTTGATGTTGCGGTGGCTGAAGGCTTCGCTGGCGGCGCCGAAGACGACGATCTCATCGGGCTTGTCCGCCTCGGCATCGAGAAAACCGCGCCTGTTGGGCGTGAGCACCGAATAGCGCACGGCCTTCGAGCGCCGGATACCGCTCATCACCGCGTGGTTGTCGGCCATTTGCGGCACCCACTTGGGGCTCACGTAGCTGGTGACCTCGATTTCCTTCAGTCCAGCTTCTTGCAGCTTCTGCACCAGTTCGATCTTGACTGCGGCCGGCACCATCTGCTTTTCGTTCTGCAAACCATCGCGCGGGCCAACGTCGATGATCCTGACTTTGCTGGGTAAAGACATACCGGAATTGCTCTTTGCACGTGACTGGAGTCAGTGTAGCGAGCAAAAACCGATTCCGCGTCCCGCGGCCGGCGTGGCACAGGTGCGTCGCCTGCGCGAGCGGCTTCAGCTTCAAGATCAAGATCGACGCGCGCCGTGTCAACCTGCGTTCGAAGCCCTGAGGTCGAGCACCCCCACGACGATGGCCGCAACCACCAGCAACATGATCAACCCGAGTCCGGCCAGCAGCGCCGCGGTCCAGGATGCGTGCGCCAGCACCGCGAAACTGACGCCCGTCACGATGGCGATGCCGACCGACGCGCCGATGCGCTGCGTGGTGGACACCAGCGCGCCCGCACTGCCGGCGTAGGCTGCGGGCACGTCCTGCAGCGTCAGGGTTTGATTCGGGCTGATGGTGGCGCCCTGCCCCCAGCCATAAACGGCAAACGTTGCGGCAATCCAGGCAAAGCTCAGGCCCATTTGCCGGTTCGCCAGAACGACCGCCACGCTGAGCGCAAGCCCGATCAGCGCAACCACCTGCCCGCCGATCACCAGGCGCCGGCCCCAGCGGTGCACGCGTCGGCCAGCCCAGTGCGCCGCCACCGCTGCCATGACGGCCGACGGCACGCTCAACAGCCCGGTCGCAAAAGCTGACAGCCCAATGGCTTCCTGCGCATACAGCGCGACCAGCACCCACACGCTCGTCATGCCGAGGAAATACAGCAACTGGACGATCAGGCCGTGGCTGAAACTGGACGCCGCAAACAGCTTCAGATCGACCATGGCGGGGCGCTGGGTGCGCGCGAGATGGCGCTCCCAGCCGATCCAGGCCTGGATCGCCGCCGCGCCCGCGAGCAGCCAAACCCAGACCGCAGGCGATGCCCCGCGATGAAACCGCACGAACGGCAGCAGCACGGCAAACACAGCGAACGCCGCGATCAACGCACCCGCGGGATCCAGCGCAGCCAGCAGGCCAGACCCGTTCACGCGCGCGGGCGGTTCGAGGCGCAGCAGCGGCCTGGGAAACCAGAGCCACACGAGCACGATGCCCGCCAGTCCGATCGGCACGTTGATCAGGAAGGCCAGCCGCCAGCCCCAACGCGCGCCGCCCAGTTCGATCAGAAAACCGCCGAGCGGCGGCGCGATCGCCACCGACAGCGCCGCCGCAACCCCGAGCGCACCAAAGGCGCGGCCGCGCTCCGGCCCGGAAAAATGGCGCTGCACCATGCCGTACACCTGCGGGCTCATGCCGCCCGCGCCAATGCCGGCCACGAAGCGCATCGCGTTCAGCGCCAACGGCGTGGGCGCGAGCGCTTCCGCCAGCGACGCCACGGTGAACAGCGTCAGCCCGGCAACGAACAGCGCGCCGTGCCCCACGATGTCGCCGGCGCGGCCGGCCGCGATCAGAACGGCGCCAAAGCTGAGCGTGTAGCCCGACAGAATCCACTGCAGATCCGACGGCGTGGCGCCCAGATCGCGCTGGATGGATGGCAGCGCGACGTTGACGATGCCGACGTCGATCAGCGCCATGCAGAACCACAGCGTGAGGACCGCCAGCACGCGGCCGCGCGCCGCAATGTCCAGCGACTCTGCGACAGCCGTTGCGCAAATGGGGTTGTCCGGCGAACTCATGTCAGCACGGCAGTTTGCGCCTTGTACCGACCCTCTTCGCGGTGGCCCCGGCGCACATCGATCCGGGTTTCGGCTTCACGCGGCGGATCGGCTCCGGCAAAACGTGCTAATACATGGCTCGAACAAGGAGTACAGAACCGATGGATCACCAAACTCAAATCGAGCGCGCCCAGGCGCTGCGCCAAATGCACCACGGCAGCGAGGTCCTGCTGCTGCCCAACGCGTGGGACGCCATCAGCGCCCGCCTGTTCGCCAAGCGCGGCTTCCGTGCGATTGCGACCACCAGCGGCGGCGTGGCCTGGGCGCTGGGCTACGGCGATGGCGAACAGGTCCCGCTGGCCGAGGTGCTGGCGCTGGTGCGGCGCATCGTGCGCGCCGTCGATCTTCCGGTCACGGTGGATTTCGAAACCGGTTACGGCCCGACCGCGACCGACGTGGCGAATTCGATCCGTGCCGTCATCGAGACGGGCGCCGCGGGCGTCAACCTGGAAGACAGCGAGCCGGGCCACGGCCCGATGCGCGGCGTGAAAGAGGCTGCGGCGCGAATTCAGGCCGCGCGCGACGCCGCCACGGCCACGGGCGTTCCGCTCGTCATCAACGCGCGTGTCGACAACTGGCTGCACCACGCCACGGATCCGGCGTCTTCGCTGGAGGACGCGACCCACCGCGCACGCGCCTATGTCGCCGCCGGCGCCGATTGCATTTATCCGATCGGCTTGCGTGATTTCAAGACAACCGAAACGTTCGTGAAAGCGGTGCACGCCCCCGTCAACGTCATGGGTGGGCCCGGCACCGCGCCGCTGTCGGAACTGGCCCGCATCGGCGTGGCGCGGGTCAGCACGGCCACTTGGTTTGCGGCGCTGGCGCTGGGCGCCATCGACCGCGCAGCCGGCCGCATCCTGCAGACCGGCCACTTCGACGCGCTGGCCACCGATTTCAACTACCTGGACGCGCAGCGCTTGAGCACGGACAACTGAACCTGCAAGGCATCAGATGGACAGAAGATTGCCGAACCCACGCCGGCGGCGGCCAGCCGGTGACCGCCCCGCGACCTGCGCTACACGCCCAGATAGCGCATGACCTCGTCGCTGCCGCGCAGCTCGGCGGCGCTGCCGCTGACGCGCACGCGGCCCTTCTCGATGATGTAGCCGCGGTCGGCCAGCTCCAGTGCGAACAGGGCGTTCTGTTCGCACATCAGCATGCTGAAGCCTTCGTGCTTGAGCAGCTTCAGCCAATCGGCCAGATCGCCCACGATGGCGGGCGCCAGGCCTTCCGTCAGTTCGTCCAGCAGCAGCATCCGCGGGTTGGCCACCAGCGCGCGGGCGAGCTTGAGCATTTGCTGCTCGCCGCCGCTCAGGAAGCCCGCCTTGCGGCCATCGAGTTCGGCAAGTTTGGGAAACAACTCGTAGGCGCGCTCGACGTTCCAGGCGGTGCCGCCGTCGGCGCCGGTGCGGGCGTACAGCTCCATGTTCTCGCGCACCGTGAGCTCGCTGAAGATGCGCCGGCCGCTCGGCACGAACGCCAGGCCGGCGCGCGCGATTTCATGGGTGCGCGCTTTGGTGATGTCCTGGCCGTCGAACAGCACGTGACCGCCGCGCGCCGGCGTGAGTCCCATGATGCTGCGCAGCGTGGTGGTCTTGCCGGCACCGTTGCGGCCCAGCAGCGTGACGGTTTCGCCCTTGCCGACTTCCAGGCTCACACCTTGCAGGATGTGGCTGTTGCCGTAGTACGTTTGGATGGCGTCGAGCTTGAGCATGGATTTATTTCTTCAGGCCGCCGCCCTGCACCTTGGAGCCGTAGTCCTGCTTGCCGATGTACACGTCGATCACGTGCTGGTCCTTGCGCACCACCTCGGGCGCGCCGTCGGCAATGACCTGGCCACGATGCATGACGGTCACGCGGTCGGAAATCGAAAACACGGTGCCGATGTCGTGCTCGCAAAAAAGCACCGTGACGCCGCGCGAGCGCGCCAAGTCCTGCACCAGCGCCACCATGTGCCGGGTTTCAAACGGCGACATGCCCGCCGTGGGTTCATCCAGCAGCAAGAGGCGCGGCTCGGTCGCCAGCGCCAAAGCCACCTCCAGCGTGCGCTGGTCGCCGTGCGAAAGCGTGTTGGCGATCTCATCGCGAAACTCCGCCAGACCCACCGCCTCCAGCAATTTCAAGGCTTCGTCGCGCGCGGCCTGGCGGCGCCACGGCCACAGGCTGGCGGCCTGGCGCTTGCGCGCGTTGACCGAGCATTCGACCGAATCGAGCACGCTCAGCTTGGGAAAAATCGTGGTGATCTGGAAGGCGCGCGTCATCCCCATGCGCGCCAGCACGTCGGGCGTCTTGCCGGTGATGTCGGCGCCGTCGAACGACACCTTCCCCGTGGTCGGCCGCAAGTGCCCCGACACCAGGTTGAACAGGGTCGTCTTGCCGGCGCCATTGGGGCCGATGACGGCATGGATGCTGCCTTTTTCGACGTTGAAAGAAACGCCATCCACCGCATGGAAACCGCCAAAAGTCTTGCGCAAATCGTGGACTTCAAGCACGTTCATTGCGACGCATCCTCCGCGCTGGCTTCGGCATCGGAGGCCACTTTCTGCTGCGCGCGGCGCCGCCATCTGGAGCCGATTCCCAGGATGCCATTGGGCGCAAACAGAACGATCAGCACCAGCGTTGCGCCCAAAATCAACTCCCACGCATTGCTGTGGGCCACCAGATAGTTGCGCGCCAGAACGAAAATGAAGGCGCCCACCACCGGCCCGAGGAAGTAATTGAGCCCGCCGATCACAGCCACCAGAATCGGCTCGCCCGATTGCGTCCAATCGAGCAACTCGGGAAACGCGGACTGGCTGCGCACCACGAACAGCGCGCCGGCCAGCGCGCAGAACGCGCTTGACAGCACAAACGCGTACAACTGCTCGCGGTACAGGTTGACGCCGAGCGATTCGACGCGCTTGGCGTTCTCGCGCATGGCTTTCAGCGTGAGACCAAATGGCGACACGGTGATGAGCCACAGCAGGAACAGCGCTACCGCGCACACCGCCAGGATGAACCAGAGCCCGACCTGCGGCTGCACCAGTACATCGGGAATCATGGCGCCGAACACGCCATTGGCGCCGCGCGTGAAGTCGTACCACTGGTTGCCGATGGTGAAGAAAAGCTGCGAGAAAGCGAGCGTGAGCAAGGCGAAATACCAAGTCTTGGTACGCAACGACAGCGCGCCGATCACCAGCGCGAAGAGCGCGCCGACGAACGGCGCCACCACGAACAGCAGCCAGAACGGCGCGTGCAAATGGAACCAGCCGAGCGCGATCACGTAGGCACCCAAACCGTAGAACAC
>SCQQ01000065.1 GCA_004299095.1 Burkholderiaceae bacterium
TGCCGCCGGTGAACCATTTCCAGAACGGCGGGTGGCTGGTGTCGAGCACTTTCTTGTAGGGCTTGAACCAGGTGAGCATGTCGGCGTATTCGCGGAAGCACTCGGGAAAGTTCTTCTCGCCAAAGCGCTCGCGCACGCCCTTGTCGGCCATGTTCGCCTGCGCGATGAATTCCTTCGACGGTTGGTAGTACCCCTCCTCCTTCCAGTGCACCGCGATCTGCGCCTCGTTCGCCTCCGTCCGGTCCTCGGCACGACCCTTCGTATTCATCAGTGTCTCCTTTCAACCCAATTCTTTTGCTGTGCTATCAATTTCAGTTTTCACCGCCGCCAGCCACTCAATAACGTCGACTCATATTCAATACACGTCACACGCTTTGCAGCATTGACCGACGATGCAATACCTCGCGATCGTGCTTAGAAAACATCAACCGCTGACCCTTTTTTTACCGTACCGAAGTCTCTTACCACACCGTACACCCCGAGAAGCAACTTGCCACCATCCGGCAAATGCGCGGTCGGGGTATCAAGCTTCAACATATTCTCACCACGTGCCCGCCTCAATGCGCCCAGCGTATCGAAGTCCGGTGTTCCTGTACTTGGATTTCTCTTGGTCACGACACATCTGGGAATCGGGCCGACGATTTCCACTACTGCGCTGCCAATCCCGATCCGATGACCTATCCACGTATCCTCTTCGAATTCCTCGAGACCGTCCAATTCGAACAACATGCGAAAACGATCTTTCCACCGCACTTCCGGGCCTCCCGATTGTTTACGCAAATAACGCATCGTCGCACTCGATATAAAAGTGACCGGATGTACATCCGTCGCAGTAACTCCATCCACGACCCTAACGAGTGTCAACGGATGCCCAACCAACGTACCCACAACGTCCGCCCAAGGTCCATTCACCACTTGCCCCTGTACGGCCCTACCGTAGAAATCCGTAGTTACGGTCACTCCACTATTTTTTGCTTCACCAATCACCTCTTCACCGTCAGGCAGAAGCATTTTTAACTCGTTAACATCTCGCTTATAATAACTCTGTATCTTCGTCAGCTCCCCGGTTCGCTTTCCATTGACCATTTTCCCCTTGCTGTCGATGAAATAGAATCTTCGATTACCATACACACCATCCGGCCCCAACTGGACTTCATCGCATTCTTCAATCATCGTCCCTTTCACGGCGGTCGTGTTTATTCGTTGAACGCTAATCATCTTGAATGTTTATTTTTGTCTAATTATCTACTCAAAACAATTTCACTTGACACACGGTACACTTCAACGCACGGTTCCACGTGCTGTCGAATTTCGCAATCCACCGTCAAATTTCATATTACCTTGACCATTAAACACTAGACCGTCAAGAATGCCTTGATGGTATCCATGTCTACTTTAGCACGCTCATTTTCATAAACGACGCGACCGCGATCCAATACGGCGAACTTGTCAGCCACCTCAAGCGCAAAACTCAATACCTGCTCCGAAAGAAGAATGGCAAACTTCAACTCTTGGCGTAGTTTCTTGAGACTTTGCGCCAGCTCCTTGATGATGGACGGCTGAATCCCTTCCGTGGGTTCGTCCAGAATCAGTACCTTTGGCTCAGAGACAAGCGCGCGGGCAATTGCGAGCATTTGCTGTTGACCACCAGACAGGTTGCCACCTCTCCTTCTGCGCATCTCCTTCAACACGGGGAAAAAAGTATAGATATATTCTGGAATCTGCTGTTTCGCCAGATGCGTCATGCCAGTCAATATGTTTTCTTCCACCGTAAGATAGGGGAAAATCAATCGTCCTTGAGGTACGAATGCCAAACCTGCCCTGACCCGTTCATAGCTCTGCAGATTGCTGAGCACCGTGCCATTAAGCCGCACGGTGCCAGAACGCGACGGCAGAATGCCCATGATGCTCTTGAGGAGCGTAGTTTTCCCCACTCCGTTGCGACCGATCACTGCGAGCGCGTCGGTGTCTCCGAGCGTAAACGACGCATCGTAGATCGTATGGCTTTCTCCATAAAATACATTCAAATCAGAGACGTTCAGCATACTAATCACCCAGATAGACCTCAATAACTCGCGGATCCCTTTGAACCTCTTCAACCGTCCCCTCGCAGAGCACTTTGCCCTGATGCATTACCGTGATGCGCCGCGCGATCTTCCGCACAAAATCCATGTCGTGTTCAATGACCACAACCGCAGCTTCCTCAGCAACGCTAGAGAGCAACGTGGCCGTCGCGTCGCGCTCCTTGCTGCTCATGCCCGCTACAGGCTCATCCAAAAGCACGAGCGTCGGCTTCTGTACCAACATCATTCCAATTTCCAGCCATTGCTTCTGTCCATGGCTCAGCACCGCCGCCTTCTTGTGTAGGGCGGTACCAAGGAAAACCCGCTCGGCCGCCTGAATCACCAAGTCCTGGACCGCAGCGTCAGTTCGGAAGAACAACGAGCCGACGACTCCTCGTCCCCTCGGAATCGAAAGAACGAAGTTCTCGAAAACCGACAGATTCTCGTAAATCGAAGGTGTCTGAAATTTCCGTGCGAGTCCCAGCCGGGTTATGCGAAACTCTTCCAGCCTGGTTAGATCTATCCCGCGATAGAATACCATTCCGTCGTCTGGCCTCGTCTTTCCGCAAATAATATCCAAAAGCGTTGTCTTGCCGGCCCCATTGGGACCAATAATGACCCTGAGTTCCCTTTCGGCCACCCTGAGCGAAAGCTTATCAATTGCCTTGAAACCATCGAATGCAACCGATATGTTCTCTACTTCGAGAACCGCATCATTTGTGTCGTTTGCCAAAATACTTAACCTCGCTGCAGGCCGTCGACGGCACTTACACCACTTTTTCTTCGCCTGTTATTTATCCATTCTACAAAGGCGACTGATACGCCCGCAAGCCCGTTCGGCATGATCAAAACGACAAATATATAGATCCCACCAAGGAAGAATAATCAAATCTCTGGGTAACTCTCAGAAAGAAATGTTTTTGCAAAGCCAACAACGAGAGTCCCCACGACCGCTCCGGGAATCGACATCCTTCCACCAACAGCCACATACACCACCATTTCCACTGATGCCATGACCCCAACCGCTACTGGGGACATCATCCCGACTTGAACGGTGTACGTGGCACCGCCAATTGCAGCAAAGACCGCACCAACGGTAAACACAAATGCTTTGATCATCGCGGTGTTGTAGCCCGAGAAACGAACTCTATCCTCTTGATCACGTATTGCAATCAACAATTTTCCCAGCCGTGTTCTTGTAATCCAACTCGCGATCAACATCAGAATAAGCAAGAACACCAGTTGGACGTAATACAGAATCAACTGGCTGTGTTGACTCACGATATCGAATCCAGCCAAATCCTTGAAATTCGTGATTCCGTTGAAACCACCAGTCTCGCCTTGACTTCCGACCAAGAGAACGGTCAGCCCCAGCGCAAGCGCCAAAGTCACAATTGCAATGTACACACCGCTCACCCGCCGACGAAAGAAGGCGTAAGAAAAACCAAATGCCAACAACCCCGGCAGAAGGATCACCGTGGCCAGCGCCACCGGTAAACTGTGGAACGGGCGCCACCAAACCGGCAATTCCGTCAAACTATTCCAATTCATAAAATCGGGCAACTGGGATCCTGATGCAACTAGCTTCAGGTACATGGCCATCGCGTATCCGCCCAGTGCGAAAAACACACCCTGACCCAGGCTCAAGATCCCGCAGTAACCCCATACAAGAGCGAGTCCAATCGCCACGAACGAGAGCGATAAGTACTTGCTGACAATATTGAGCCTATATATCCCAAAGAACGAAGGCAGTATTATGATCAACAGTACCGCAAGGAACGCGTATCCCGCAATTTCTGTGATGTTGTGGTACTTTTTCATCGTCGTCATCTCCTCACCCGCGACGAAAACAAACCGTCCGGCTTCCAATACAAGACCAAGATGACTGCCAGCAAAACAAGTACTTTTGCCATCGAACCAGATAATACATATTCCAATGTCGTCTGGGATTCGCCAATTATGAACGCTGACGCAATTGTCCCGAGCAGGCTTTGTACGCTACCGAAGACGACTACGATGAATGCCTCGACAATATAGAGCTGTCCTGAACCTGGACCCGTTGAGCCAATTAATGTAAATGCGCAACCGGCCAGTCCAGCGATTCCTGAGCCCAACGCGAATGTTAATCCATCAACGCGGCGTGTATTAATACCGGCGGCGCCGCTCATGGTGCGATTTTGCGTGATGGCTCTCACCTTGAGTCCCCACTTCGTTCTGTAGAGAATCCAATACAGTGCGAGAACGACAACCACAGTGAGCGCAATGATGAACATGCCGTTGAGCGGAATTTGAATATTGGACGTGGGCTCCCACGCACCCTGGAGCCATCGCGGGCCGGGAACTTGGACATCTTGCGCCCCGAAAACGCTTCGGTAGAGCTGCTGAAGAATGAGACTCAAGCCCCACGTTGCAAGCAGGGTATCAAGCGTTCGGTTGTAGAAGAAGCGAATGAACCACCGCTCCAATATGTAACCGAATAGGGCTGTGACCCCGAACGCGGCGATGATGGCAACAAAAAGATAAATATCGATCAGTGATGGGAAGTATCGCAGGAATATGATCGATGTCAAATACGTCGTGTACGCACCCATGGTCATGAGCTCGCCATGAGCCATATTTATTACACCCATCAAGCCAAAAACAATGGCCAACCCCACAGCCATGAGAAGCAAAATCGTGAAATGCGTCAAACCCCCGAAGAGTTGCATCGCTAAAAGACTAAAATCCACGTCATGTCCTCGTGCTGGATATCTATTCCACTTGTTCGCAACATCGGAGCCGAAGGAGCGATGTGCTCCTTCGGGCGTACTCACAAACTCAGTCTCTAATCGAACTTTGGGAACGGATCCGGATGAACAAGTCCGGGTGTTTCATAGACGACGTCAAACTGACCGTCAGGCCGCACGCGTCCCACGCGAACCTGCATCCATGTATGGTGATTCTTTTCATCGAAATGAATCGGGCCTTCAGGGGAGTCGTAGCCGAGCCCGGCGCTCGCCGCGATCACTTTCGCCGGTTCAAAAGATTTCGCTTTCTCGACAGCGAGTTTCCACAAATTAACAGAGTTGTATCCGCACTCCATGACATAGCCAATGACGCTTTTCTCGCCATATTTTGCCTTGAAAGCTTGGACGAATTTTTCATTAACCGGATTCTTCAGAGACTGGAAATAGCCCATGGTCGAATAGGTATCAACAGCGTTTTCGGTGCCGAGACCTGCCACTTCGTCTTCTTCCAGCAGGGTTGACATGATCGTCATGGCCTTGCCGCCAAGCCCGGCCGCGTTCATTTGCTTGTAGAACGCAACGTTGCTGCTGCCTACGACAGTCGTATAAACCGCATCCGGCTTTGCCGCCTTGATCTTGTTGATGACGACTGAAAAGTCCGTGGTGCCAAGGGGATAATAATTCTCACCCGAGACGGTTGCACCGATTTTCTTCATGTAAGCTTTTGCAATCTTGTTGCATACGCGTGGATAGATATAGTCAGACCCGACCAAATAAATCTTCTTTCCGATGTTCTTGGCGATCCAATCAACCGCGATGATGACGGACTGGGTTGCTTCCTGCGACGTATAGAGCACATGCGGATCTTCCTCTTCGCCCTCGTAATAGGTCGGGTAATAGAGAAGACCGTTCGTTTGCGCGAGGACCGGAAGAACCGCCTTGCGAGTCGCCGAGGAATAGCAGCCGACGATTGCCGCAACGTTGTCCCGGCGAAGGAGCACGTTGGCCTTTTCCGCGAAGGTCGCAGGTTCGCTCGCGCCGTCTTCGACGAACGGTACGATTTGGCGCCCCATGATCCCGCCGGCGGCGTTGATCTCGTCAACCGCGAGCTTTTCTGCCTTGACCATGCCGGCCTCAGCAAACGCAAACGTTCCAGTCAACGAGTGCAGGATGCCCATGTTGACTTTGTCCTTGGTAACGCCCTTCATGGTTTGTGCGCGTAGCGCGGTCACTGGAAGCGCGCTCGCCAACACCGTAGATCCACCAGCTTGAATGAGCTGCCTTCTGGTAAGTTGAGTCATGTTTGTCCCCGTTTTTGTGAGTCCAGAAACGAAAAGCGCCTCACAAGAACCTAAGTCCTTGTGAGGCGCTTTTGCCTTGTGTCTGGCTGGCGACGTTGGCAGCTGACACCGAACACTGCAGCAGGTGACCCCGTTCGGGTACTGCTGGCGTTGCACTTTATTGACTGACAATGGGGACGTCAATCTGGTATTTACCCTTACAGTTGTTGCGGTCGGACGCAACAAGGGCGACGCTGTCTGGCGGATAGCGTGCTTCCGCAGGGCAGAGCATCCCGACTCGCACGCTAGAACCTCGCGGCACATGAACTACTCAGACAGCATGAAAGATCGATATCGCACCATGAGCACCACCACAGAAAAACTGCTGCGCCTGATTCGCGGCGAATGGAACCGCTTCCGCAAATCGCGCGCCGACACCGCCGAAGAACTGTTGCGCGACCCTGAGACGGTCGCGAATTTTTTGCTCTCGCGCCGCGGCGAGGCGTCGGGCACGATGCTGGCGCAGCGGCTGTTCGAGGATTTCGAAAGCGCGCCGCCGGCCGCACAACTGGCGTTCTTCGAACACCTGGCGCGCAACTTCGGACCTGATGGCGACGCGCTGCAGCGCGCCATCGACGCATGGCGCGCGGCGCCGGGCGACGCCGCGGCGCTGGCGCTGCACAACGCGGCCGAGCCGCGCCGGCAGGAGCTGATCCGACGGCTCAACTACTCATCGGGCGGCACCTATCGGCTGGTCGAAATGCGCGAAAAACTGCTGGCGCTGAAGCGCGAGCACGCGGAACTCGTGCCGGTCGATGCCGATTTCAGGCACCTGTTCACGTCGTGGTTCAACCCGGGGTTCCTGGAAATGCGGCCGATCGACTGGCGCACGCCCGCCAACATCCTGGAAAAACTGATCCGCTACGAGGCGGTGCACACCATCCGTGACTGGGATGACCTGCGCCGCCGGCTCGATCCGCCCGATCGGCGCTGCTTCGGCTTCTTCCACCCGCAGCTCGTGGACGAGCCGCTGATCTTCGTCGAAGTGGCACTCACCAACGACCCGGCGCATTCGATCCAGGCGCTGCTGGACAGCGGGCGCACGCCGACGCCGGCAGATACGGCCACGACGGCGGTGTTCTATTCCATCTCGAATACGCAGAAAGGACTGGCGGGCGTGCCGTTCGGCAGCTTCCTGCTGAAGCACGCCATCGACTGGCTGCGGCGCGACGTGCCGACGCTCACCACGTTCGTCACGCTCTCGCCGGTGCCGGGCTTTGCCAGGTGGCTGGCGGCAGAGCGCGCCAACGCCGATTCACCCTTCACCGACGGCGCCACGCGCGGTGCGTTGGAAGGGCTGGATGCGCCCGACTGGCCGCACGACGCCGAACGCGCCGATGTGCTGCGCGAGCCGCTGCTGCACGCGGCAGCGGTCTATTTTTTGCAGGCCAAGACGCCGAAGAACCAGCCGCTGGACCCGGTCGCGCGCTTCCACCTGCGCAACGGCGCCGCGCTGCACCGCATGCACTTCCTGGGCGATACGTCGCCCAAGGGCATGAAGCAGGCGCACGGCCTGATGGTGAACTACCTGTACGTGCCCGACGACCTGGAAAAGAACCACGAAGCGTTTGCCGAACACGACGAAGTGGTGGCTTCGGCCGAGATCAAGGCGCGCCTGGCGAACACCGAGAACGGAAAGAAACGCCGTGTAAAAGTGAAGCACTGACGAATTTCACCGGCCGTCAGCAATGTCTTTGGACTCGATTTCGAAGTCTGCCGTCATCAGACCGCCGCGTTGCGTGAACCGGCCACGAGAGGTTTGCTCACGAGCCGCCCGCCTCATTTACCGCAAATGCACCGCATGTCCGCCGCGCGGATGCCGGCGCAGCCACTGCACCAGCGGCTCGACCATCACGGCGCCGACGATCACCAGCACGCCCAAGTAAAACAGCAAGTCGAGTTGCTGCTGTTCGCCCAAGATCGGGACGGCCAGGATGACGGCGTAGACCGGCTCCAGGTTGACCGCCATTTGCTGCGCGAACACGCTGATATCGCGCAGCGCGACCAGCATCAACGCGATCGGCAGCGCGGTCAGCGCGACGGCAAATACGATCAGCAGGCTCAGGTCGTGGCGATCGGGAATCAGGAAGCCGTCGCCCACGCCGGGCCACAGCGCCATGAGCAGCGCCAGAAACAGCGCGCCTGCCGCCATCTCCAGACAGGTGGAACTCAAGGGATGGGTGCGGTTGGACAGATATTTGTTGAGGCCGCTGAACACCGTGAGGATCGCGGCTGAAAACAGGCCGATGACGAACCCGAGTCCCATGCCGCGCGGCACGCCGCCCACGACCAGCGCGATCCCCGGAATGATGGCGGCGGCCAGCAGCAGGTCAGTGCGGTTGTAGGGGCGGTGCGTCAGGACGGGACCCGCTGCCGCGACGAACAGCGGCGACGTGCCCAGGCAGATCGCCCCGACCGAGGCATTGGCGAGCTTGATTGCCAGATAAAACAGCGCCCAGCAAATCGCCAGCACCACGCCGGTGAGGCAGCAAATGCCGATCAGGCGCCACGGCATTTGGCGGATGCCGCGCCACGTGGCCGGCACCAGCAGCAGCACCAGCGCCGCCAGCAGCATGCGCCACCAGACCAGCGGCACTGCGTTCAGCGTAATCAGCCGCCCCATGATGGGCGTGAAGCCGAACAGCACCACGCAGCAGTGGATCAGCACATAGCCCCGGGTGTTCGAGGGCGTAAACGTGGCGGATGGGTTGGACATGGAGTCGGGAGATGGGACCGCGCGCCGCGCGACTGTCAAAGCGCGGGCGCCCAATCGGCCTGCACCACTTGCCAGCCATCGGCCCCGTCGCGCCAGGCGCTGCGCACCGACCAGGCGTGTGCGGTATCGGGCAGGAAGCTGCCGTCGCCGCCGGTGGAGATCACCTTGAAGGTCACGTCGGCGCCGCCGGACCGCATTTCGATGGCGAGGGGGCCGAGCGTGGCGCCCACCTTGGCATGGCGCAAGAACTGCAGTCGCAGGAGGTTGCGCACGCCGGCGTGATCGAGGCCGCCAGGGCCGATGAAATCCGGCGACACGCCTGCCATGAAAGCCGCCGTCTTCCGCGCCTCGAGCGCCTCCTGCATGGCCACGATACGCGCGCGCAAACGCGCTTCCGCCGAGCCGCGCGAGCAGGCCGCCAGCGCAAAAGGCGAAAACGCCACCAGCGCCGCGACGCGCCGGCGGCCGGGCAGGTTTGCGGTCATCACTTCGACGCCAGGCGATTGAGCGGCGTGAGCGCCTTGCCTTCGGTGAGGTAGCCGATCAGGTTGTCGGCGGCCAGATTGGCCATCGCCAGGCGCGTGGGCCAGCTGGCGCTGGCGATGTGCGGCGTCATGACGATATTCGTGCATTCGAGCAGCGCCGGGTTGACGCGCGGCTCGCCCTCGTACACGTCCAGTCCGGCGGCGGCGATACGGCCGGCTTGCAGCGCTTCGGCCAGCGCCGCATCGTCCACCACGCCGCCACGGCCGATGTTGACCAGCGTGGCGGTTGGCTTCATCAGCGCCAGCTCAGTTGCGCCGATCATGTGCTTGGCTTCGGGCGCGTACGGCACCACGACCATCACGTGGTCGGCGGTCTTGAGCAGCTCTTCCTTGCCGACGTAGCGCGCGTGGCCGGCCGCCAGTTCCTTGCTGGGCAACAGGCGCGTGCGGTTGTGATAGATCACTTTCATGCCGAAGCCACGCTCGCCGCGGCGCGCGATCGCCTGGCCGATGCGCCCCATGCCGAAGATGCCGAGGGTGGAGCCATACACGTCCTGGCCCACCAGCATGTCGTACGCCCATTCTTTCCATCGGCCGGCGCGCAGGTAGCGCTCGCCTTCGGTCACGCGGCGCGCTGCCGCCATCAACAGCGCAAAGCCGCCATCGGCGGTGGTTTCGGTGAGCACGTCGGGCGCGTTGGTCCCAAGCACGCCGGCCGCGGTCATCGCGTCCAGATCGAAGTTGTTGTAGCCCACCGACATGTTGGCGCAAATCTTCAACCCCGGACAGGCTTGCAACAGGGCCGCGTTGATGCGCTGGCCGCCGGTGGTGAGCGCGCCCTGTTTGCCTTTCAGGCGTCGGGCGAATTCCTCTTTCGACCAGTTTTCGTTGGCTTGATTGGCCGTGACGTCGAAGTGCGCGCTGAGCTTTTCGACGGTTTCCGGGAAGATGGCGCGGGCGATAAGAACGGCAGGCCTGGAACTCTGTTTTTCGATCATGGAGCGAGTGTAGTGTGCGGCGTGCGAATGCGAAGACGCAGCACTTATGGCGCCGCAACTGTGCCGTTCCTGCCGAACGATCGGCAACAACACGGCGCGTGTCGCCGCCCTCGGATGAATCGCCGCCGCGCATCCAGACCTCTGGTGCGTTCACGCTCCATGCTGCGCCTTCGCCCTGGACCGCAGCGCGTTGCCTCAGGGTGAACCCGGAGCCAGTCAACCGCCGTTCGCGCCAGCCACTCAAACCGGTAAAACAACCCAGCGACCACGGCGATCGACCCGAGGATGACACGGGCCAAAAGGCAATACCCGAAATTCCACGAGCGCACTTCCCTGCCGATGGGGCCGCGCGGCCCGCCGCGGCCGCCCAGGATGACACCGGTCTTCAACGACAGGAGCGCGGACGCGATGCGGATCAACCCGACGAAAACGCAACCGACTGCGACTTTTTTTTGCTGGAACACACGGGCACGTCCGACGGCTCAAGGCGACGCCACTTCGTGGCAAGTCGCCATGTGGCCAGCGGCCTCAACGCCGGCCATACAGCCACGGCACGTCCATCAGGCGCTCGCCCATCAGTCGCAGTGACACGTCGCGCCCGAGGCGCATCAGGCCGCGGGCATGAAAAATAGTGCTGTTGCGCTCGGAGCGAGCCTGCACGCGGGCACAGCGGCGCCAGCGCGATTCGGCGTAGCGCTGCAATCGAGTCGGGATGTCCGTGGATTCGTCGGCCAGCGCCGCTGCCAACGCAGCAGCGTCTTCGATGGCCATGCCAGCGCCTTGCGCCAGGTAAGGCCGCATCGGATGGGCGGCGTCGCCCGCCAGCGCCACGCGGCCACGCGCCATTTCACCGGCGACCGACACGGGCGGCCGATCGGCCAGCACCCACATGCCCCACGGCCGTTCGTTCAAGCTGGCGTGGCGCGCGGCGGCCACCAGATCGCGCAGTGGGCGGCAGGTCGCATACAGGGCGCGCTCGACTTGATCCGGTTCGGCCGCATGGTCCCAGCCACCTTGCGCGGCGTGGTGTGCGCCATGAACCAGCACGACGAGGTTGATCGCTTCGCCGCAGCGCACCGGGTACTGCACCACGTGCAAATCAGGGCCGAGCCAGACCGTGACTTGATTGACGCGCGCCGCCAGCGGCAAATCAGCGGTTTTCAACAGCGTGCGATAGGCCACGTCGCCCACGCCGCGGGGCGCGCCACCCCCCAGCATTTGCACGCGCACAGCGCTGTGCAGGCCATCGGCGCCGATGAGGGCAGCACCCGCCACGCCGGACGAATCGGTGGTGACCGTCACCCCGTCGGCATTTTCGGAATAGCCATGCACGGCTTGGCTCAAATCCAGGCGCACGCCGCTCCGTGCAAGTACAGCGGCACACAGCAACCGATGCAGTTCGGCGCGATGGACGGTGAAATACGGCGCGCCGTAGCGCGCTTCGATGGATGCGCCCAGCGGCAATGTCGCCAACTCCGCGCCCGAGAGGGCGCTGCGCGCCACGATGCGTTCGGGCACGGCGGCGACCCGGCGCAAGTCGGATTCAAGACCCCAGCTCAAAAGCAGGCGCGTGGCGTTGGGCCCCAGTTGCAAGCCGGCACCCACTTCCGACAGTTCAGCCACGCGCTCGAACACATGGGTTTGCCAGCCGGCGCTCGACAGCGCGAGCGCGGCGGCCAGGCCGCCGATGCCGCCGCCGGCAATCAGCAGTTGCCGGGAAACGTTCACAGGGCAGTCATCCGCATCATTTCAGCCAACAAAAAACCGCTGCTGCGCAAGGCAAACAGCGGCTTTCGAGACGGTCGCAGAGGTTATGCCACCAGCTCGCGCAGTACGAACGGCAGGATGCCGCCCGCCGTGAAGTACTCGACTTCGATCGGCGTATCCAGGCGCAACTGCACCGCGATTTCCTTCTTCTTGCCGTCGGCGTAGGTGATGGTCACACCGACGTCGGCCTTGGGGGAGAGCTTGGCCGGCGGGTTGATGTCGATCTGTTCCTTGCCGGTGATGCCCAGGCTTTCCCAGGAATCCTGACCCTTGAACTGCAACGGCATCACGCCCATGCCGATCAGGTTGCTGCGGTGAATGCGCTCATAGCTGCGCGCGATCACGGCGTGGATGCCAAGGAGCTGCGTGCCCTTGGCGGCCCAGTCGCGGCTGGAGCCGGTGCCGTACTCCTCGCCCGCGAACACCACGGTCGGGACGCCCGCCTTGATGTACTTCATGGCGGCGTCATAGATGTACATCTTCTCGCCGGAGGGCTGGTACAGCGTCCAGCCGCCTTCGACGCGGCTGCCGTCGGCGGTCGGCGGAATCATCATGTTCTTGATGCGCACGTTGGCGAAGGTGCCGCGCATCATCACTTCGTGGTTGCCGCGGCGCGAGCCGAAGCTGTTGAACGCGAAGTGCTTCACGCCCTTTTCGACCAGCCACTGGCCGGCGGGCGAATCGAGCTCGATGCGGCCGGCGGGCGAAATGTGGTCGGTCGTGAGCGAATCGGCAAAGAGCGCCATGACGCGCGCGTTCTTCAGCGCGTAATGCGAGCCGCTGTCGTTGGCGGCCGGCTTCTTCACCGTGAAGCCGTCGAAGAACGGCGGCTCGGCGATGTAGGTGCTGGGCTCCCAGTCATACACCTTGCCGGTCACGCCTTCGATCTCCTTCCACAGCTCGCCCGGGGCGCTCTTGATCTTGGCGTAGTTGGTGCGGTATTCGTCGGGCTTCATGGCCGACGCCAGCAGTGCGTTGATCTCAGCGCTCGACGGCCAGATGTCTTTCAGGTAGACATCCTGGCCGTTCTTGCCCTTGCCGAGCGGCTCTTTGGTCAGGTCGACCATCATGCTGCCGGCGATGGCGTAGGCCACCACCAGCGGCGGGCTCATCAGGAAGTTGGCCTTCACGTTGGGGTGAATGCGCGCTTCGAAGTTGCGGTTGCCCGACAGCACCGACGCCGTCACGAGGTTTTCGCGCTTGATCACTTCGTTGAACTCTTCGGACAAATCGCCCGAATTGCCGATGCAGGTGGTGCAGCCGTACGCCACCAGGCCGAAGCCGACTTTCTCCATGTACGGCAGCAAGCCGGTTTCCTTCAGGTATTCGCTCACCACGCGCGAGCCAGGGGCCAGCGACGTTTTCACGCGCGGGTGTGTGTGCAGCCCGAGTTCGACCGCTTTCTTGCACAGCAGGCCGGCGCCCAGCATCACGCTCGGGTTGCTGGTGTTGGTGCAGCTCGTGATGGCGGCGATCACGACGTCGCCCGTGCCGAGCGTGCATTCCTCGTCGGACACGTCGCGGCAGTTGATTTCCGCCGCGCTGTGCTGCCGGGGTTCCAGAACCGGACGATTGGAATCCATCTCTTCGAGGTTGCGCGGCGCGCCCGCGGGCGTGCTTTTCGCCGTGCTGGCGGCCACCAGGTCATCCTGACCGACGGGCGGAATGTCCGCCAGCGTCACCTGTACGCGGTAATCGAGCTGCTTGGCCGGCATGTTGAAGCCGCCCTTCTCCATCGGCGCGGTGAAGAGCTCCTTGAAGCGCGCGGCCGCGTGATCCAGGTCGATGCGGTCCTGCGGACGGCGCGGGCCGGCAATGCTGGGCGTGACCTTGCTCAGGTCGAGCGTCAGCACTTCGGAGTAATCGAGTTCGCCCGACCTCACGGTGCCGAACATGTGTTGCGCTTCGTAGTACGACTTGAACGCGTCGATTTCATCGTCGGTGCGGCCGGTGCCGTGGAAGTATTCGATGGTGCGGTCGTCGACCGGGAAGTAGCCGCAGGTGGCGCCGTATTCGGGCGACATGTTGCCCATGGTGGCGCGGTCAGGGACCGAGAGCGTGGCCACGCCTTCGCCGAAATATTCGACGAACTTGCCCACCACCTTGTGCGAGCGCAGCAGCTCGGTCACGGTGAGCACCAGGTCGGTGGCGGTGCAGCCTTCGCGCAGCTTGCCCTTGAACTCGACGCCGACCACGTCGGGCGTCAGGATGTAGACCGGCTCGCCCAGCATGGCGGCTTCGGCTTCGATCCCGCCCACGCCCCAGCCCAGGGTGCCGATGCCGTTGATCATCGGCGTGTGGCTGTCGGTGCCGACCAGGCTGTCAGGGTAATAGACGCCATCTTTGGATTTGTGCACGCCGCGGCCCAGGTATTCGAGATTGACCTGGTGGCAAATGCCGAAGCCGGGCGGCACGATGCCCAGATTGCCGAAGGCCTGCATGCCCCATTTCAGGAATTTGTAGCGCTCGTTGTTGCGCTCGAACTCACGCCCCATGTTCATTTGCAGGGCGTTCTTGCGGCGGTAGTAATCGACCATCACCGAGTGGTCGACCACCAGGTCCACTGGCACCACGGGTTCGACCTCGTCGGGATTCTGGCCGGCGCGCGCGGCGGCCGATCGCATGGCGGCCAAGTCGACCAAGAGCGGCACGCCGGTGAAGTCCTGCAGCAATACGCGCGACACGGTGAACGGGACTTCTTCAGTCCGCTTGCCCTTGGGCGCCCAGCTCGCCAGTTGCTTGACGTGTTCCGCGGTGACGGTCTTGCCCCCGGTTGTGCTGTGGCGCAGCACCGATTCGAGAACCACGCGCAGCGAGCGCGGCATACGGTTCACACCAGGGTAGTTCTTGGCCAGTTCGGGCAGCGAATACACATGGCCCGATTTGCCGGATGCCATCTTGAAGGTTTTCAGGGTGTCCGCGAATGCGTGTTGATTTTTGCTTGCCATGCCGAATGTTCCTGGTGGGTTCAAAACGAAGGACGACGGTGGATCGGCGGTGTGTTCGCGCCGACCTCGAAATGCTGCCCGCTCGGCGCCCGGGACCCCAACGACCCGACCGCGCGCGCGCAAAACAGCGATTTACCGATGATTGTATGGCGCACCGTCACGCGTTGGCGGCCGTGCGCGTAATGCCCTATCGAGCCGTTCAGCCACCGGACATGCCGACCACTCAAGCCACGGCTTTGGCCGCGCGCAAGGCAGCAATTTCGGCCGCGCCGTAACCCAGGGCGGTCAGCACGGCGTCGGTGTCTTCCCCTTGACGCGGCGGGTTCTCGCGCACGCCCAGGCGGTGGCCATCCAGGGTGAGGGGCAACAGCGCGGTTTGTACGGTCTGGCCAGCCTTGTCGCCATCCGTCAGCGTGATGTCCGCCAGCGCGCCGGTGGCCCGCAAGTGCGGGTCGGCGTAGAGCTGGTCGGGACGGTTGATGTGCGCATAAGGCAAGCCGACGCGCTCGAACAGCGCGGCCAGATCGGACGCCTTGCGCTCCGCCAGGCGTCGGCGCAGGATCGGCATCAACTGCGGGCGCTGCAGCACGCGGTCGTTGTTGCCGGCGTAGCGTGCATCGGCCTTCAAATCCGCGAAACCGAGCGCGTCGCAGAACGTCGCCCATTGCGAATCGCTCACGGCCGCCAGAAAAATCTGCTCGCCGCCCGCTACCGTGAAAATGTCGTAGATGCCCCAGGGCGAAATGCGCTCCGGCATGGGGTTGGCCGGTTTGCCAGTAATGGCGTACTGCAGCATGTGCTGGCCCACCAGGAACACGTTGTTCTCGAACAAGGCCGTCTGCACCTCCTGCCCGCGGCCGGTGATGCCGCGCTGCACCAGCGCACCGAGCACGCCGATGGCGCCGAACATGCCGCCCATGATGTCGTTCACGCTCGCGCCGGCGCGCAACGGATCGCCGCTGCGGCCAGTCATGTAGGCCAGCCCGCCCATCATTTGCACCACTTCGTCGAGCGCCACGCGGTGTTCATACGGCCCCGGCAGGAAGCCCTTGCAGGCGACGTAAATCAGCTTGGCGTTGCGCTTGGACAGCGCGGCGTAATCCAGGCCGTATTTGCCCATGGTGCCGGGCTTGAAGTTCTCCGCCACCACGTCGGCCGACGCCGCCAGGCGCCGCGCCACCTTGGCGCCCTCGGGGTGGTGCCAGTCGATCAGTACGCTTTTCTTGTTGCGGTTGAACAGCGGGAAGAAACCCGACCCCATGCCGAGCAAGTGGCGCGTGCGGTCGCCCGTGATCGGCTCCACCTTGATCACGTCGGCGCCCAGATCGGCCAGGATCAGCCCGCAGGTCGGCCCCATGATCATGTGGGTGAACTCCACCACCTTGAGGCCGTCCAGCGGCAGCGGTGGTTCAGAAGAAGCCGATGGCGCCACGAGCAGTCTCCGCAATCGAAAGAAGATGCGGTAACTGTAGCGCTCGCCAACCCAATAACGGCAGTCGGGTACGCCCGAGCGCGCCGCAACGGGCGTGGCAGGCAAGGCGCGACAACGCTGCGTCTCGCGACCGCAAGGCGGAGCAACGCCGCATGCCGCGACTGACGTGGTGCGCTCGGGCGTACGGCGCTCCCCCGGGAAGCCCAGGTGTCATGTGCCACAGGGGGTTGGCGTCCGTGCAGCCTTTTGAGATATGGCGAGCGGTCGGCTGCCGTTTTTAGCTTCAGGCGATCAGGAAGCGGTACAGATTGCGCAGCATGCCGGCGGTCGCGCCCCAGATGAAGCGCTCGTGCGGCGCACGGTCCGGCCCGGTGTCCAGATCGGACGGCGCCGCATACGGCATGGAAAGCCAGTGGCGCATGCGCCCGCCCATCCAGGTTTCGTGGTGGCGGTGGTGCGCGGGGTCCATGAGGAAAGCCAGTGGCACTTCGAACACGTCAGCCACTTCAGCCGCATTGGCGCGCAGCGCAAAGCCTTCGCGCACCAAGCCGACCACCGGCGTCACTTGGAATTGCGAGCCGGTCTCGTACACCGGCAGTTCACCGATCACGGTGACGAAACGGCGATCCAGACCGACTTCTTCGCGCGCTTCGCGCAGCGCGGTATCAGCGATGTCGAGGTCGTGCGCATCCGCCTGCCCGCCCGGAAACGCCACCTGGCCGGAATGGGTCGAGAGTGCCTTGGAGCGCTCCGTGAGCAGCACCATCACACCTTCGGTGCGCTCGACCAGCGGCACCAGCACGCCGGCGGACGTGGGGTCGCGCTTCATGTAAACCGGCTCTTGCCGCACCTCGGGCTCCCATGCGGGCGGCGCCTCGAACCGGTCACGCAATGCCTCGGGTGTCAGGCGGTCCAGCGGGACCGCTGCCATGTCCATGTCGGTTTGGGTGATCGGGGCCGTGCGCGGATCGTAGGTCGCAAAAGGAGACTGCAAGGTACGCATGGAATCGATTGTCCACAAACCACGCGGTCCGCGGCGCTGGGCATCGCGAACCGCAGTCGAACGCGCCCGACTCAAGCCGCTTCGCCGTTGAACTTGAACACGCCTGGCGCATTGATCGGATCGACCGCCACCTTGATCAGCGTCTTCGGCGGGAACTTGCCTTCCAGGATCAGCTTGGACAGCGGGTTCTCGATACGCTGCTGGATCGCGCGCTTCAGCGGCCGCGCGCCGAACACCGGATCGAAACCGACCTTCGCGAGTTCGGCCAGCGCCTGGTCCGACACCTGCAGATCGAGGTCCATTTTCCGCAGGCGCTCGACCAGTACCTTGAGCTGGATCCTGGCGATGGCGCCGATTTGCGACGCATCGAGCGCGTGAAAGACGACGATCTCGTCGATGCGGTTCAGGAACTCGGGCCGAAAGTGGTTTTTGAGCTCGCCCAGCACCGCATCCTTCACCTCGTCGTACGGCTGGTCGGCCATGCTTTGAATCATCGGTGAGCCGATGTTGCTGGTCATGATGATCACGGTGTTCTTGAAATCCACCGTGCGGCCCTGGCCATCGGTGAGGCGCCCGTCGTCCAGCACCTGCAACAGCACGTTGAACACGTCCGGGTGCGCTTTTTCCACCTCGTCCAGCAGGATCACGCTGTACGGCTTGCGGCGCACGGCTTCGGTCAGGTAACCGCCTTCCTCGTAGCCGACGTAGCCGGGCGGCGCGCCGATCAAGCGCGCAACCGAGTGTTTCTCCATGAACTCGCTCATGTCGATGCGCACCATGTGCTGTTCGCTGTCAAACAGGAAGTTGGCGAGCGCCTTGGTGAGCTCGGTCTTGCCCACGCCCGTGGGCCCAAGGAACAGGAACGAGCCCAGCGGCCGGTTTGGGTCGGAGAGACCCGAGCGCGAGCGCCGGATGGCGTCGGCCACGGCCGTGATGGCTTCGTCCTGCCCCACCACGCGCTGGTGCAGCGCGTCTTCCATCCTGAGCAACTTGTCGCGCTCGCCCTGCATCATCTTGCTGACTGGAATGCCGGTCGCGCGCGACACGATTTCGGCGATTTCCTCGGCGCCCACTTGCGTGCGCAACAGCTTGTGCCCGCGCTCGCCCGCTTCGGCGCCCTTTTCGCTTGCCTGCGCGGCCCTCAGCTTCTTTTCCAGTTCGGGCAGCTTGCCGTATTGCAGTTCGGCCACGCGGTTGAAGTCGCCCTTGCGCGTCGCTTCCTGAATCTGGAACTTGATCTGGTCGATGTCCTTGCGCACGTGCTCGGCGCCCTGGGCGCTGGCCTTTTCGGCTTTCCAGATTTCTTCCAGGTCGGCGTATTCCTTGCCGAGCTTGGTGATTTCTTCCTCGAGCAGCGCCAAGCGTTTCTTCGAAGCCTCGTCGGTTTCCTTCCTCACCGCCTCGCGCTCGATTTTGAGCTGGATGATGCGGCGATCCAGCTTGTCCATCACTTCCGGCTTGGAATCGATCTCGATCTTGATCTTGGCCGCGGCTTCGTCGATCAAGTCGATGGCCTTGTCCGGCAGGAAGCGGTCGGTGATGTAGCGCTGGCTCAGTTCGGCCGCCGCAACGATCGCCGGATCGGTGATGTCCACGCCGTGGTGCGCCTCGTACTTCTGCTGCAGGCCGCGCAGGATGGCGATGGTGTCTTCCACCGTGGGCTCGTCCACCAGCACTTTCTGGAAGCGGCGTTCCAGCGCGGCGTCTTTTTCGATGTATTTGCGGTATTCGTCCAGCGTGGTCGCACCGATGCAGTGCAGCTCGCCGCGCGAAAGCGCGGGCTTCAGCATGTTGCCGGCGTCGATCGCGCCTTCGGCCTTGCCCGCGCCCACCATGGTGTGCAGCTCGTCGATGAACAGGATGATCTGGCCGCCCGCGGCTGCCACTTCCTTTAGCACCGATTTGAGGCGCTCTTCGAACTCGCCGCGGTACTTGGCACCCGCCAGCAACCCCGCCATGTCGAGCGCCAGCACGCGCTTGTCTTTCAGCGTGTCGGGCACTTCGCCCGCGACGATGCGCTGCGCCAGCCCTTCGACGATGGCGGTCTTGCCCACGCCCGGCTCGCCAATCAGCACCGGGTTGTTCTTGCTGCGCCGCTGCAGCACCTGGATGGTGCGGCGGATCTCGTCGTCGCGGCCGATCACCGGATCGAGCTTGCCCTGGCGCGCGCGCTCGGTCATGTCGAGCGTGTATTTCTTCAACGCCTCGCGCTGGCCTTCGGCGTCCGCGTTGTCCACGGTCTGGCCGCCGCGCACGGCGTCGATCGCGGCTTCGAGCGCGCTGCGCGTCAGGCCCGCCTCTTTGCACAGGCGCCCGACTTCACCCTTGGCATCGGTCAGCGCCAACAGGAACATTTCGCTGGAAATGAACTGGTCGCCCTTCTTGATGCTTTCCTTTTCGGTGGCTTGCAGCAGGCGCACCAGATCCGGCCCGGGCTGCACCTGGTCCTGTCCCTGCACTTGCGGCAGGCGCTTCATCGCCGCCTCGGTCGAATGCGCCAGCCCAGCCACGTTCACCCCGGCACGCTCCAGCAGCGACTTCGGCCCTTCGTCCTGCCGCAGCATCGCCAGCAGCAAATGCACCGGCTCGATATAGGCGTGGTCGTTGCCCAGCGCGAGCGACTGCGCGTCGCTCAGCGCTTCCTGGAACTTGGTCGTGAGTTTTTCAGCTCGCATGTAAAAAATTCTCCTGTGTGCCCGGTTCGGGCAGCGCGGTTCCGGCAGACTCATCCAGGCACTCTCGCCCGGATTCTTCAACGCCCATCACCCTCGCGCGACAGCGCTTTAGCTGGCGCCGGCAGCCGGCCATTTCAAGAGATTTCGGGTCGTCCGAAATTCAGGCCAAAGCACTGGTAATTGACATTCCGAACTGGCACTATCAATCGCCCGGTTGGGCGGTAGGGAATGTGCGTGGCGGCCGAATGAGAGCCACAAGGGTTGCGACGCAGGCGTGTTATCACAGCACCCGGGTATTTTTAACCACAGGAACGAGCGAATGAAAACCACTCAAAGCGGCATTTTCAGTTTGGGGACCGCATCCCACGCGTACTTGGAATGGGATATTGCGGATGGCCAAAACCCGCGGGATCTTGTATCCGCCATTGCCTCGTTGCGCGCACCGAGATTGACCACCGGGGGCGTCAATCTGGTCGCCGGCTTCCGACCCGAACTGTGGCGGTCGGTCGCACCCGACGATGCCCCCACGGATCTGCACGGGTTCAACCAGGAGATTGCCGGGGTCGATGACTTCGTGATGCCGGCAACGCAGCACGACGCCGTGATCTGGCTGTCCGGCAGCACGTACGACGTCGTGTTCGATGCGACGCACGCGATCATTGCCGATCTCAAAGGCTTCGCGACGGTTGCCGACGAGACGGCAAGCTGGCCCTATCGCCACAACCGCGACCTGACAGGATTCGTGGACGGCACCGAAAACCCGTCGCTGCTCGATGCGCACGACGTGGTCGGCATTCCGCAGGACCGCCCCGGCGCGGGCGGAACGGTACTGCTGCTGCAGAAGTGGATACACGACTCGGCGGCGTGGGAATCGCTGTCGGTGCACGACCAGGAGCAGGCCATGGGCCGCACCAAGCCCGACAACGTCGAACTCGACCACAAGCCCGCGACGTCCCACGTTGCGCGCACCGACCAGGACACCTTCGGCCATGTCTTTCGGCGCAACATGCCGTACGGCACCACCACCCGCCACGGCACGATGTTCGTCGGGTTCTGCGCGGAACAGCGACCGCTGGCCGCCATGCTGGAGAGCATGGCGGGCCTGACCAACGGCATCCGCGACGCACTCACGCGCTACACCCATCCGCTCACCGGCGCGTATTACTTCGTTCCTTCGAATGAGTCCCTGTGTGGGATGGACGAGGCCCAGAAATGACGGCAAACAGGGAAACCCCGACATCGAAACCGCCCCTCTGATGGGCACTGCCACCGTGACGCGGCTGCGGACCAGTGCAGCCCCCAAAGCCCAGCTGGCGCTGCCAGGAAAAAGAACTTGCGCAGGCGCGCGGTCGGTCAGGTACCGCGGCAGCGGACTGCATGGCCGAGGCCAGGGCGGCGCGTTGTTCGGCGCTGCTGGCGCCGTAGCGGAAGTGATTCACCTGGCAGCTTTTTTCATCCAACCGGCCGTCCCGGCGTGAAAACCGGAGTCAACAGTCAGCGTGCGCAACCTTCACGCGTTGCGCCGCGCGATGCCCCAGCGCGCCAGCGCGGTATCGTCGCTCTCGCGCGCATCCACCCAGTGCGTGCCTTCGGGCGTGCTTTCCTTCTTCCAGAACGGCGCCTGGGTCTTGAGGTAATCCATCAGGAACTCGCACGCCTGGTAGCTGTCGTGGCGATGCGTCGCGGTCACGACGACCAGCACGATCTGGTCTTCGGGCAACAGGCGGCCCACGCGATGCACCACGCGCACGCCGAGGATGTCGAAGCGGCGCTCGGCCTCGTCGATCATGGTCTCGATCGCCTTTTCGGTCATGCCGGGGTAATGCTCCAACGCCACCGCGCTCACGCTGCCCGCGGCCTGCCCGTGGTTGTGGTCGCGTACCGTGCCGACGAACGTGCAGACCGCGCCCACGCGGCCGTCGCCAGCCCGCAGGCGCGCGATTTCATGCGCCACGTCGAAATCGGCGGTTTGAATGGATACGCGTGGTGCTGCCGGTTTTCCCGTTTCGGTCATGACCCATTGTCGCCCACGGCCAGAGGGCGTGCGCGCTTGCCGCAGCGGTGCATCCAAGGCAAAGCACGCCGCGCGTCGGCGCGCCGTGGGCCTGGAATTCCGGCACGTCCCGGCGGAGAATCGGGCGCTTTCCAACCCACTGACGAAAGCCGCCATGTCTCGATTCAAACGCCTGCTGCTGTGCTTTGCCCTCGTCCTGATCGCCGTGCCCGCCGCTTGGGCAGGCGAGCGCTGGGACCACATCGTGGCCACCAAGACCTTGCGCGTCGGTACGCCGGGCGACTACAAGCCGTTTGCCATGAAGGAGGGCGACGGCTACGTCGGTCACGACATCGACGTGATCGACGCGCTCGCCAAGGAATTGAACCTCAAGATCGAATACGTGCCGACGTCATGGCCCAACCTGATGAAGGACCTGCAGGCGGGCAAGTTCGACGTGGCGCTGGGCGGCATCACGCGCAACGCGCCGCGCATCGCCGTGGCCGTGATGTTGCCGGGCTACGGGCCTTCGGCCAAGGTGGCGCTGGTGCGCGCGGCCGACAAGGACAAGTACAAGAGCCTGGCCGACCTGGACAAACCCGACGTGCGCGTGATCAAGAACCCGGGCGGCACCAACGAGCAGTTCGTGCTGCAGCATCTGAAGGACGCACACATCATCACGCACGACAAGAACGCCGAAATCCCCGGCATGATCGCCGATGGCCAGGGCGACGTGATGATCACCGAAACCTACGAAGCGCTGACTTACGCCAAGGCCGATCCGCGCCTGGCGGCGATCTTCGTCCACCACCCCTTGACCACACCGCATTACGAAGGCTTCCTGCTGCCGAAGGACGATCCGGACTACGTGCGCGTCATGGAGTACGCGTGGAACCTGGCGGACGAAGTGGGCACGCTGAAGCGGATCGACGACAAGTGGTTCAACTGACCCCGTGAGGCAACCTGATCCGCAGGCGCCTCTGGGTTATTTGCGCTCGGGGGAATACGGCAGGCGCACGCATCGCGCTTGCCGCCGTGTCCGACAACGCAATGTCCTGCCGTAAACAGCCCGCTCAAAAAATATTCCCTTGCAGCGCATCCGGTGCGCGTTCTCATGCGTATAGGCAGATGCGGTTCTCGAAAGATCTGGCACGCTCACCGTCATGATGAACGACCGCGGAATATTCAACTCAAAGACAACTCGGGCGGCGTAGCCGACATCACGATCCATGACGTGATGCGGAAAAGCGGCGTGGTCGACGTGGTCGGCCGCGTCCTGTTGCTCTAGTAAGCAAGCAACGGTTCGGAAACGCCGCCCATCGGGGAAGCCGGTGGATCGGTTGCAATTCAGGGCGCCATCAGGCGCGCAATGGAGTTCGGTCATGCGTCACGTTGAAGATACGGGTTTTCATCCTTCGGACATCACGCCCGAATCGGTCTGGCTCACTCGCCGGCAGCTCTTGCGCGGTGCGGCGCTTGCGCCGGTCGCGCTGGCGGGCGCTTCCTCGTCGGCACGGGCGGCAACGGACGCATCGCCCACGGGCGCGGCCCTCCCGGCCGAGAAAAGCCTCAAGTGGTCCACGTCTGACACGGTCACCCCTTGGCGCGACATCACCACCTACAACAATTTCTATGAATTCGGCACCGGCAAGGGTGACCCCGCGACATACGCGGGAAAAATGCAATTGCGACCCTGGGCCGTGCAAATCGACGGCGCCGTGCGGCGCCCCATGACGCTCGACATCGACGACCTGCGCAAGCTGGCCCCGCTGGAAGAGCGCATCTATCGCTTGCGCTGCGTGGAGGCCTGGTCGATGGTCATTCCGTGGACCGGCTACTCGCTCGCGCATTTGCTCCGCCACGTCGAACCCACCGAAGAAGCCAAGTACGTCACATTCACCACGGTGGTCCAGCCCAAGGCCATGCCGGGCGTCGCGGAACACATCCTCGATTGGCCCTACCTGGAAGGTTTGCGCATGGACGAGGCGATGCATCCGCTCACGCTGTTGACTTTCGGGCTCTACGGCCATGACCTGCCCGCGCAGGACGGCGCGCCGGTACGCGTCGTCATCCCCTGGAAATACGGCTTCAAGTCGGGCAAATCGCTGGTTCGAATCCATTTGCAACCGACACAGCCCACCACCAGCTGGATGCGCGCGGCACCGCGGGAATACGGTTTCTACGCCAACGTCAACCCGGCTGTGCCGCACCCGCGCTGGAGCCAGGCCACGGAGCGCCGCGTCGGCTCCGGTTTCTTTGCCGCGCGCATTCCGACGCTGCCGTTCAACGGTTACGCGGAAGAGGTGTCGTCGCTCTATCAAGGCATGGATCTGCGGCGCTACTTCTAGGATCGCGCACACCGTGGCCAATCCCATCCTGAACACGACGCATGGGCTGCGAGCATCGGGGCGCACCCCTGCGCGGCGCAGGCCGGGCTGGACGCAACCGGCGCTGAACGCCGGCATCCATCTGTTCGGACTTCTTCCGCTGTTGCGCTGGATCGTGCTGGGCTATCAGGGCGGGTTGACGGCGAATCCACAGGAGTTCCTCACGCGGTCTTCTGGGATCTGGGCACTGGTGCTGCTGTGGGCCGTGCTCGCGGTGACCCCCATCCGGCGCCTCAGCGGCTGGAACGGCCTGCTGCGGCACCGGCGCAAGCTCGGGTTGTACGCGTTTTTCTACACCGTGCTGCACGTCATTGCCTGGGCGTTGTGGGACCGTGGCGGCGTGCCAAGCGCCATGTGGTCGGACCTCTGGCAACGCGACTTCATCGGTATCGGCGCGCTCGCCGTGCTCTGCCTGATCCCGCTCGCGCTCACGTCGACCCATGGCTGGATGCGCCGGCTCGGTCGCTGGTGGTCGCGCCTGCACTGGCTGGTGTACCCCGCGGCCATCCTCTCGGTCTGGCATTTCGACTGGATGCGCGCGGGCAAAAACGACTTTTTCGAACCGCGTCTCTATGCCTGGATCCTGGCCGCTTTGCTGGGCGTCCGTGTGGCCTGGTGGGTTCGATCACGGTACCGGCAGCGGTTGAAGCGCCGGGCGCCGCAATCAAACTGATGCCATGCGTCCGCGCTGCGGCTGCTGACGCGGCGCGCGGGCTGCAACGCCGTAATGGGTCGGAATCGCGTAAAGCGTACGCAGCCGGCTACGGTTTTTCGGATGGGTCCCCATACGCGTGACGACGAGCCCGCCGATTCGAGAATGCGCGCAAATCGTCCCTCGAATCGAATGCACACGGGTCCCCCATGCATGAACCGGCTCCGAGTGAAGTTGCCGATCTGATCCGCGCTACGTCGATGCCGGGCGGTTCTCAAGATCAATCGTGATGCGCGAGCGGCGCGTGCAACGGCCGGTCCGATCCAGGCCGCCTGTTGCGAGCCAGTCTGTTGTCTGGCGCGCGATTCGGCCGATCAGCGAGCCCGTCTGGAAGAAATCCAGCGCGGACACCGCAAGCGGGCACAACGGCGGCACAACAGTGATGGGAATCTCGGACGAATAGTGCAGAACGTCGCGGTCGAGCTGGCGCATGCTGAGCACGCCGAGGACGTGCAGTGCAAGCACTCCCATGTCGTGCGGCGGCTCGCACAACGCGCAGCTCATACCGGTCGGCAATACCACGATACGCTCGGCGCCGAGCTTGACAGCCGCGGCACGGGCGTGTTGCTGCTGACGCCGCCGTCGATCAGGTGGTGCTACCCGACGCGCACCGACGGAAAAACGACGGGTATCGCGGTACTCGCGAGCAGCGCGGGTTGATGTCGCCCGTGGACAGCAGCACCTCGTCGCTGCCCAGCACGTCGGTGGTGACGAGGTGCAGCAGCACGCGTGTTTGCTCGATCCGGTCGATGCCCAGCGTCCGACGGATCAGGCTCTCCAGGGCGTGGGCACGGATCACGTGGTCGCGCCGAAAGAGCAATGCCTTCAAGCCCGCCAGCACGGTGAGCGGAAAAATGTCGGCCCGATGCAGGCCACACCACAGATTCGCCAGTCTGTCAGCGCCTTCCGGTGTCGGGTCGTTGGCAAAAAAGGCGCCATTGAGCGCGCCCACGGAAGCGCCAATCACCAAGTCCACGGGCAAGCCGCTTCGGCTCAGGGCCTTCAACATGCCCACTTGAATGGCGCCCAAACTTCCGCCGCCACTCAGCACCCACGCAGTCCTCAGGGCGCCCATGGTCAGATCGCGATGGCGAGGTTGCGCCAACGACGAGATTCACGTGCGCTTGCAGCCACTACGCCGCAAACCACGCCGGTCAGGCGTGATGCGAGTCCGCCGCCTGCATGCGTGCATGGACGCCCGCCACGATGCGGTCGCAGCGCTCGCCGGCAAATGAAAAAGCGCCTCCGGCGGATACGTCGATGTCTTGATGCAGGGCCTTGCGCAGCAGGCCGCGCGCGCGCATGAAGCGCACGCGTACCGTGGTTTGCGTGAGCCCCAGCGTGGTGGCGATTTCCGCAAACGACAACCCTTCCACGCCGCGCAGCATGAAGACCGCGCGATATCGATCCGGCAGTTCGTCGATGCGCGCCTCGATCAAGGCGCGCAACTCGCCACGGCTGGCTTTTTGCTCGGGTTGTGTCGATTCGGGTGCCATGATGGAATTTTCCAGGGCCACTTCGGCGGAATCATTGTCGTCCGCGTTCTGCCCCACGGGTTGGATGACGGCATCCCGCGTTTTGTTACGCCGATGGCGCATCAGCGCCTCGTTGATCACGATGCGCGTGAGCCAGGTGATAGGCTGCGCATCGCCATGGAACTCGGCCAGGTGGTTGTACGCTTTCCACCAGGCTTCCTGCACCGCCTCTTCGGCATCGGGCTCATCGTGCAGGACGCCGCGCGCGGCACGGTAGAGGCGCTGGTTGTGGCGCTTCATCAACGCATCGAATGCCCGCTCGTCGCCGGTGGCGGCGCGGTGCACCAGCTCCAGATCGTCCGTGCCAGCCAGACCCACGGTCGCGGAATCCATATCCATTGTCGTTGTTCTCCAGTCAGGGCCATTTTGGAACAAAACCGGCTTATCGGCCGGCGCTGATTCGGGAGGCCACGGGATCGGCCGGGACTTGAATGTGCCCAGCGGACCGGACGCAAAACGATGCTTCGGGCGTCGCCACGTTCCCGCAAGCACGCTCATTGCTCCAGACACAGGAAGGCCGCCGCGTGTTGCCACGTGGCGGCTTCGTGCGAGTCCGGCGTACCGGACTCAACCATCAAGCCTTCTCGCTCACATCTCGCCAGCGGTCGGCTCATGGACGGC
>SCQQ01000066.1 GCA_004299095.1 Burkholderiaceae bacterium
GAAGGTGGTGAAGGCGTGCGAAGACGTGATCGGCAAGATCGCGCGGCCGGAGAAGGTCTACGTGGTGCCCGACATGCCCAAGACGCGCTCGGGCAAGATCATGCGGCGCGTGCTGGGCTCGATTTCCAACCGCCGCGACGTGGGCGACGTGACCACCCTCGCCAACCCCGAGATCGTCGAGAAAATCCGCATCCAGGTCCAGGGTAAGTAGGCACTGCTGGCTGGGATTCGCAGGGGCCGCCGGCCCCTGCGTGCGTCTTGGGGGTGCCTTTCTTTTCGCGGGCTGGTGCACCCATCGTCATGCCACCGCTATTTCGCGTTTGCGGTTTCTGCTTCCGGTTGGTTCCCGAAGAGAGCGCCGTCCCGATCAACCCGCTGCATTCGGACGCCGGGGGCTGCGCGTGTCGAGCCGGCGCAAATGGCGCCATGGCGACCGTTTTGTCGGATCAGAAAACGGGCGGCGCCCCGTTGAGAGACGCGCGCTGTCGCATGGACGCCGAACGGAATCAAGCCATGACGCGCGGTGTTGTATCAAACTTCAAGTGACGCATTGCCGCGTCGAGGACGAACAAAGCACCATGGAACGAAACACATCACGAAAGGACTTGCACGCTGTCGCCGAAGCCGTGCGTGACGCCTGCCTGGAAGCGGCGCTGGACGGCTACGAGCGCGCCGGCTTGAGCGGCCTGTGTGAGGCGGGCCGCTGGGAGATGGTGGTCGATGCACTGCGCTCGCTGGACGTCGACGCGGTTGTTGCGCAGGTGTCGCGCAAGAGTGCTGCGCGCAAGACGATTGCGTAGTGCGCCGGCGGCGCCCACTTTTCCGTCCTTGCGCTGGGTTACTTGCGCCGACGTCACTCCAACCGTCGCTCGAGGCCGGTTCTGGTGCGCGTCGCACCGAAGCTCCGTCCAGGCGTGCCGTCACGCAATGCCCGCGAGCATTGCCGCCGTTTGATCGGCCGTGCGACCGCGGAGCGGGGCCCAAGAATAAATTCAAGCCATAAAGCAGGAGACGTCAATCATGGAGACCGCGGACACGGACTTGGTCCATCCATCACAGGTCCATCCGCGGCATGCGGTCGCGTTGCTGATCTACGACGGCATTGGCTCGTTTCATCTTGCAGCCTGTTTTGGGCCTCTGGTTGACCGGCGCCACGGTGCTGCAGTGGCGCTTGCATCAGCAATTCCTGCGCGTGCGTCACCTGCTTGAAACCAGCGATACGCCGCCGAAACTGGTTGCTGAAGAAGCGGGCTTCGGCTCGGCCATGGCGCTGCGCAAGCACCTTACGCGGAAGTTCGGTACGTCGCCCTCGAAATACCGCAGCGAAGTGCAGCTTCGGTGGCCATTCCATCGGTAACGGAACGAGAAAGCGGCAGGCCTTGCGCGCTCCCAGGGGTTGCGAGACAAGACGTCGTGCTCGGTGCCGCTCACTTAGGGGGCATCACAGTTTGCGGAAGATTCCGCTCGCGAACCTGGTCTTCCGGTGCCATGCGCACGTAATGCTGGGCGATTGCGCCGCGCTCGAACACCAGCGTCAGGTTCTTGCCGTCATTCGAGAGCACGAAAGCCAGATCGATCGCCAGCCCATTCATTGGCGCAATGTGCAGCCGGCCGTGCTGTCCGGTGGCACGCCTCCCCGCCGGGGCCTGCTCCACCGCATAGCTGTACGCGGCGTCGACCGGTTGCGCGCCGACGAGGTCGAGATGCACGGTGTGCGTCCTGCCATCGAAGCGCACGGTGCCCGGCCAAGGTCCGTCCACTGCGTGCCAGGCGCTGGCCGCAAAGAGGTCAACTGGCGGGAGGGACGCCTGGGCGTCGGCGGGCAAGATAGTGATACCCACGCCGAACGTGGTGCTCACTTGGGCCGCCTGAACCGCGTCAATCGGCACCGCGGTAAATCCCACCGCCAGCGCAGCACTGCCCGCGGCAGCCAGTCTGCGAACGGCCCTGGCCCAGCGAAACACACGTGCTCGGCCACCATGTGGGCAGGATGATTTCGTTTGAGGTCCACGGACGCCAGTGCAAGGATTGCGCTCGACGCGTCGGCGGGTGGGCAATGCGGGGCCGCATGGTTCAAGCCAACCGGCCGAAGCCCTCGGCGCGGAGGCGCGCTGGCACATAGCGTTGCGGTGTGATCCGGAAATGGTGCGCAGCATGGTGTTCCGCTCGAGGTTGCTTCATTACGGCACAAAAACCAACACCATGTTCATACGGCAGCATGTGATCGCGCAGCCAGTCTTCTGCCTGCTTCTGCGCCGTGGCGATTGCTTGATGCGGCGTCTTTTTATGAACCTGAACGTAAGCCTACAGTACGTGTGGAAGCAATTTCAGGTACCACACGGTCGCGTCGTCAGGGCGGATGTCGTACTCGTACCAATCGCGTGCGGCGCTTGCCATGGCATTGGAGAGGCCGCGGGACGTGTCGTGGAGCGCCTTGTACTCCGCCGCGTCCGTAGCCAGCACCTGCAAGTGCGCTACCGCGCACGTGACTTCGACCCGGTCTTGACCGGCCCGGATCTTCGACAGCACACAGGGTGCAGAAGATGGGTCTGAATCCGGCCATCACGACGTAGCCGTCGATAGGTGGCCGCAGCACTGCTTTGTTGCGCCAGGAATACGTTGCCCCTGCGTTCTGACATCGCGTTTGTCTTCACCTTTTTTATGTCGGGTACCGTACGGCCCGGTTGCGGCGGTCCTGCGCTGTGATTAAAGCGGGGGTTCCGTGCACTCGGGCGACGCGCCAATGGCCCGCGGAACTTGCTCCGCGTGACTGTTCTTCGTTGTTGGGCATGCCGCCTCGGGAGGGCGCGAGGTTCAGGACAGGAAGCGCTACAAATCAGTCACGGACACTAGAATCGCCGAGACCTTTAGGGTCCCCCGCCATGTCGTTCCGCTCCAGATCAACGCATTCAATCGTACGTACCCAATATCCATGCTCATGAAACGTATTTCCCTTGTCGTTGCGGTTGCCGCTTTCGGCACCCTCCTGTCCGGCTGCGAGGCACTCCAGACGCAGAAGAACGCGACCGCTCAACCGGCCGCGCCTGCTGCCGCCGCGGCGCCAACAGCTCAGAATCCGCCGGCGCCACCGACCGTCCCGGCAACGCCGCCCAGCGCAGCGGCTGCTCCGAATGGCGCGCCGCAACCCGCGGCGGGGGCCGCCCAACAGCAAGGCGCGCCGGTGTTGTTCCTGCTGGCGCAGCCGGAAAAAGCGCAGGGCCTGAACGAACTCAAGTTGAAGGACGGTTCGCTCTGGTATCTGCCGCAGCCCGCGCTGAGCCGGGATGACCTGACCCGTGTCACGCCGCTGCAGGAAAAAGATGGAAAAGGCGTGGTGCGTTTCGATTTCAACCCGGCCGGCGCCAAAAAGCTCGCCGACCTGAGCCAGAAGTTCCAGGGCAAGTACTTGGTTCTGGTGGTTGGCCGCGATGTGGTCGCGGCGCCGCGCATCGCGGGCGCGATGAACCAGGGCGCGATGTTCATCGTGGTTCCCAACGCGGCCCAGGCGCAAGCCATTACGCAGGACATTGCGGGCGCACGTCAGTAGTCACGGTAACCCCACAGGCGAAGGCCGCAGCGGAGCGAGCGGTGATGCGCGCGACTGGGCGCGCGAGCGACGGACACCCATGCTCCTTGAATGTGCCGCCACATTCATCTGGGTCAAACCAAGTAAAAAAGCGGATTGAATTCGATCCGCTTTTTTTATGATTCGTCCACGATTCCTGTAAGCCAGATACCGAAAGTTACTCCCATGCCGCGTTTCGCCGCCAATCTGTCGATGCTCTATTCCGAGCTGCCGTTCCTTAACCGCTTCGAGGCCGCGGCACGCGACGGCTTCACGGCGGTGGAGTGCTTGTTCCCGTATCACCACGCCGCCGAGGAACTGCGCGCGCACCTGCGTGGCAACGGCTTGCAGTTGGTGCTGTTCAACGCGCCGCCGGGCGGTACGGCCGCGGCCGATTGGGATGCGCACTGGAAGGCCGGTGCGCGCGGCACGGCGTGCCTGGCCGGGCGCGAGGCGGAATTGCACTGGGGCGTTCAATTGGCGCTGCGTTACGCTGAAGCGCTGGAATGCCCGCGCATCCACTGCATGGCGGGTACGGTGCCGGCGGGTACGGCGCACGCTGCAGCGGGCGCGGTGTACCGGCGCAACCTGCGGTGGGCGGCGGATGAAGCCGTCAAAGCGGGCTGCGACGTGCTGATCGAACCCCTCAACCCGCGCGACATGCCGGGCTATTTCCTGAGCACGCAGGCCGAGGCGCACGCCATCGTCCAGGACGTGGGCGCGCCCAACCTGAAAGTGCAAATGGATCTGTACCACTGCCAGATCGTGGAAGGCGACGTGGCGACCAAGATTCGCACCTATTTGCCCACGGGGCGCGTGGGGCATATCCAGATCGCCGGCGTACCCGCGCGGCATGAACCGGATGACGGCGAGCTGAATTTCCGCTACCTGTTCCAGGTGATCGACGACGTGGCGGCACAAAGCGGCTGGCAGGGGTGGGTCGGGTGCGAATACCGGCCGCGGCTCGGTTCCCAGCCGGGCGGTACATCACGTGGTTTGGCCTGGCGCAAGACGCTGTTGGTGGCACCGGCACATCCGGCAGGTTGAGCACGGCCGAGCCGGCAGTGCGCCGCTAGGCGAGTACCGCCCAAATCAGGTAAATCGCGTTGCCGACCAGCAGCGCACCGACGGCCAGCGACCCCAGGTCCTTGGCGTCGCGCGCGAATTCCGCCCATTCGGGCGAGAGCTGATCCACCAGCACTTCGATCGCGGTATTCAGCGCTTCCACCGCCACCAGCGCCAGGAACAGCACGACGAATCCGACGATGCGCGTGGGCGCCACGCCGATCAGCACCAGCGCGATCAGCGCCAGCAGACCCAGCGCCACTTCCTGGCGGAACGCGCTTTCCTTCAGCAGGCGGCGCAAGCCGGCGCCGGAATAGGTCGCGGCCGCCAGCAGGTGCGAGAAACCCGTCTTGCGCGCGGGCTTGGCGGGTGGGTCGCCGCCCGCACTCATCCCGCGTCCTTGCGGCAGCCCGCCGTGAGGTCCAGCGCGTTGTCGCGCACCTTGGTTTGCACGTCGAGCAACCCGAGCACGGTGGAAAACAGGTTGTCGTGGCTGGCGGGTTGGGCGGCGCGATCTTTCAGGCAGGTCATGCTCAGGTCCATGGTGTGCTGGTAGGTGGGCGACAGCCACATCAACATGGGCACATGCGTCTGCACGTCTGGCGCCATCCAATACGGCGCGCCGTGCAGGTACAGGCCGTTCTCGCCCAGGCTTTCGCCGTGGTCGGCCACGTACAGCAGGGACGATTCGATGTTGGTGCTGGCCTTCAACATATCGATCACTTGCGCCAGGAACCAGTCGGTGTGCACCACGGTGTCGTCGTAGGCGTTGACCAGTTCCTGGTTGGTGCAATCGGACAGTTGCGCCGTGTGGCAGGCGGGCTTGAACACTTCGTCCTCGGGCGGGTAGCGCAGCCAGTAGCTCGGGCCGTGGCTGCCGATCTGGTGCAGCACCAGCACGCTGTCCTGCGTCATCGAGGCGATGAATTTTTTCAGCGGCGGCAGGAACACGCCGTCCATGCACTCGCCGCGCGCGCAGGCGGCCGGGTCGTCGGCCTTGGTCATGAAGCGCACGTGAAAGCGCGCCGCCACGTCCTTGTCGCCGGTCTGGTTGTCCCACCAGTGCACCTTGAAGCCGGCGTGGCCGAGCACGTCCAGCAGGTTTTCGCTGCCCAGCGCCTTGTCGTAGCTGTAATTCTTGCGGCCGAAGTGCGAGAACATGCACGGCACCGAAACCGCCGTTTCCGTGCCGCACGACGTGATGTGCGGGTAATAGACGATGTCGAGCTTGGACAGCAGCGGGTTGGTGTCGCGGTCGTAGCCGCCCAGCGACCAATTGGCCGCGCGCCCGGTTTCGCCCACCACGAACACGAACAGCACCGGCTTTTTGGCGGTGGTCAGCAGCGGACCTTTTTTGGCGTCGGTGCCGTAGGGCTGGGCAACGATGTCGTGCGCCCCCGCCACCATGCTCACGTAACCCAGCGTGCTGTTCAGCGTGGCGAGCGGCTGCAGCGTGTGCACCAGCTCCTTGTGGCCGCGCAACGTGGTCGCAAAGTAGCGCAGATTGGGGGCAAGGATGGCCACGATCACGGCCAGCGCCACCGCGTTGATGCCCACCCATTTCGGCGCGCTCGGAATGATGCGCCCGCGGCGCACGCGCGGCCAGAACACCAGAAACAGCCCCGGAATCGCGCGCAGCGCCACGTGGCCCAGCATGGCCGGCGTGAGCAGATGCTTGCCCTCGGCTACCGTGGTGGTGAGCACGTTCTGCATCATCGTCTGGTCGATGATGGTGCCGAGCGCGTCCTGATAGTAGGAACTGACCGCCGCCACGATGACCAAAACTGCCAGCACCGGTTTTTGCAGCCGGCGCACCGACAGCAGTGAAACGATGAAAAACGCCCAGACCGCAAACCCGGCGCCCAGCGCCACCCTGGCAATCGGGTGGTCGGCCAGCGCGCTGCCCAGATACCGCCAGAACGTCGCGTTGCAGGTGGCGAGCAGATACGCCGTCACCAGCAGATTCAGCACGATCGGCCGGACGGTGGCGCGCGGCCAGGGTTTGCGAGCCGGGGCGAACGGCGTGGAATTCATGAAGGTCGTGCTGGAAAGCGCCTGCGGGAGAAGCGGATCGTGACGGGAAATTCAGCGCGGCCTATTGTGCATCCGACGCGCCGCCGCGTGCTCGGTTTGCTGGTGTGGGGCGTGCTCGGGACCAGCGTGGCGCGCGAGGCGGGCGGCCAGGGTTTCACGCTCACGCGCCAGCGCCTGAACCAGTTGCTGGACAGTTCGTTCCCGTACACGCAAGACTTTTCCGGCCTGGCCGAACTGCGCCTGCAATCGCCGCGTCTCGGCTTTTTGCCGGCCAGCAACCGCCTGTCCACCGCACTGGACTTCGTCCTGACCGAAATGCTCACCGGCCAGTCGATGGCGGGCAACATGGACCTGGACTACGGCCTGCGCTTCGACCCGGCGCAAGGCGCGGTGCTGCTGGACGACGTGCGCCTCGATCGCCTCGACGTGAGCCGCCTGCCGCCAGCGCAGCAGCAACTGGTTTCGATGTATGCGCCGCAGGCTGCGCAACTCTTCCTGTCCGGCTTGGTCCTGTACCGCGTGCCGCCCGAACAGCTCGCCTTGATGCGCGACCTGGGCATGACCGTGAAGGACGTGCGCGTGCTGCCCGATGGCGTGCAGGCCGTGCTGGGGCCGGGCGGGTTGTGAGGAGCAATGACGGGATGACGTCGCCGCCGCCATCATCGAAGCGCCGCGAGGTCATGCCGTAGCGCAGCGGAGGCGGTCATTCCCGCCTGCCGTTCGTCGGCTCCATGCCACCGGTCAGCGGAAACCTGTGTTGGAGCGGTCTGGCAGGAATACAGTGCGTGCCGTTTCCACGTGTTCGAGGGAGCGCGTTTAACAGCGCGGTGTTTTATGTCAAACAATCGGAACCGCTGGCGCCGACGGGCGGCCGCTGGGTTCACCCTGATCGAGCTCATGATCACCGTCGCTGTGGCGGTCATCTTGCTGGCAATCGCGGTACCGAGTTTCCAGAACTTGATCCTCTCGTCTCGGGACCGTCTCGAACGCGCTGATTGATCGCCTCAATTCAGCGCGGCTGAATGCGATTAAATTCAACGCGCCCAGCCAGTTTTGCGGCAGCACCAGCGCCGTGAATACCACCGATACCTTGGGGACGGCGTGTGCCACGTCAGCGGGTGCGGTCTACGCGTTGCCGACGGGATCGGCTGGCGCAACCAAATTGCTTGCGGCCCCATCGGATTTGACGGGATCAATTCAGATCGCCAGCAGCGGAGTTGCAGCCGTCCGATTTTCGAGTCTCGGTTTTGGCTACAAGCCGACTGCTACATCGGCCAGCCCTTTTGGTGGGCTCCTTGCGGTGATCTGCACGCCACGGCTTTCAAGTAACAACCGCCGTGAAATCACGATGACCGGCGGCTCCATCATTACCACCGCCACCACGACCGGAGCTTGTCCGTGAACCGCGCCAGCTACATGCAGCAAAACCGTCGCAGCCAATCCGGCATTGGGATGATCGAAGTGCTGATTACTTTGCTCGTGATCTCCTTTGGTTTCCTCGGCATCGCCGCGCTTCAGGCACGGGCGCTGTCAACCAACAACAGCTCGGCGGCGCGCACGATGGCGACGATTTCGACTTATTCGATCCTCGATGCGATGCGCGCGGATATCCTCAATGCGAAAAATGGGCTGTACAACGGCACGGTTGCCGCGGACAACTGCCCTGCCGCGGGAGCCAGTCTGCCCAGCGCCCAGATCTATACCTGGTGCGAGCAGTTGGGGCAGTCGCTCAGCGCGACGGCCAGCACGACCGGCGTGATCAACTGCACGACCACGGGCGATTGCACGATCACGATCCAGTTTGACGATAGTCGTGCGGGCACCGACGCAGGCAGCAGCGCGTCGCAGCAAGTGATCACGATGGCGGAGCTATGACTGGAAGATCGCTCAATATCACAAGAGGCTGCGCTACTCGTAGTGGATCCGCCGATATGCGACGTACCGCCGGAGTCCGGTGCAGCGCCGCTTTATGCGCGAGTTGCGGCTCGTGGGTATCGGATTGCCGTTCCGTGGCATCGTCAGCGCACTTCCGAGAGCGCGGGCTGACGCTGGTTGAGTTGCTGGTCGCCATGTTGATCGGGCTGTTCCTGATCGTCGGCATGGGCAGCATCTTCCTCATGAACCAGCAGACGTATCGCACCAGCAGCGCGCTTGCCAATGTGGAGGACGGTTCGCGCATCGCATTCGAATTGATGGCGCGCGACATCCGCAGCGCCGGCTCCACCGGTTGCGACAGTACCAGCGGGCGCGTTGCCAACGTGCTGAACGATCAGTCCATCGATTGGTGGGCCAATTGGAACAACGCGCTTCGTGGTTATGGTGGAAGCCAGGCCGATCCTGCGGTGGCGACTGGCAGCGGCGTAGGCCAACGGGTGGCAAACACCGATTCAATCGAAATCGTCGGCGCCGGTAATTCGCTCGCCTCGATAGCCAAGCACGACCCGAATGCAGCCAGCATGCAGCTGAATGCAGTGACCCCGGCTTTATATCCGGGCGCCATTATCGTCATCTGCTCGCCCGATCATGCAGCGATCACCCAAGTCTCAAGCTACAACAGTTCCAATGTCACACTGGTTCACAACACCGGAAATACCTTTTCTCCGGGTAATTGTTCCAAGGGCCTGGGGTATCCGACGGATTGCACCACCACCAACGGCAATTCGTATGCATTCACACCGAATTCCAGCATATCCATGCTGTCCGCGACCGATTGGTATATCGGCAACAACCCTGTCGGCGGCCGTTCGCTTTATCGCATTGCTCTGGCGCAAATTACGAGTGGCGGAACGGGAATGGCGGCCCAGGCGCAAGAGATCGTGCGCAATGTGACTGATATGCAAATCACGTATTTGCAGAGGCCCAATACTTCATTCATTGACGCGAGCGCCGTGACCGATTGGGGGCCGGTGATCGCAGCGCACGTGCAGCTTCAGGTGGAAAGCGGCCCCAATACCAGCACGAATGGCAATCAGCCGATCATTCGGACTTTCGAGGCCACGACCACCGTACGCAACCGGACGAATTGACATGAACTCAGCCATTCACCCTGACCGTCGCGCATATATTCGTGCGGCGCGAAGGCAACGGCGCCATCAGCGCGGCGCCGCCCTGATCGTCGCATTGGTTTTGCTGGTCGTGGTGGCTTTCGTTGGTTTCGCGGGAATCAGCCTGTCGATATTGCAAAACAAGGCTACTTCCAATCAGTACGGGCGGCAGGTCGCCTTCCAAAACGCCGAAGCGGCAATGCGCTCAGCCGCAGCGTTGATACCGAGCAACCCAGCCATAGTAGCTCGTGACTGCCAACTCGTAGGTATCGTCTGTGGCACGAATCCATTCACTGACTCAACCCTGCCAGCGGGTTCGGTCCACGGGGTTCAGGCTACCAACCCTGTTGCAGGCGCCGGTTTCACCGTGAGCACGCTGGCGCCTATGCAACCTCAATTCGTGGTTGAAAGCCTTGGTAATTGGGCCAATTCGCAAGGCAGTGCGAATTTCACGAATACTGCGAATGCCAGAAATTATGGCGTTCAGGGGTCGACAACGACGGCGGCTTACTACCGAATCACAGCGCGCAGTTGTGATCCCACAAATTCGCTTTGCGCAGGCGCAGCACTGGTGGTACTCCAGGCGGTCATCAAGCGTGGATAAAGAGCCGAGTTTGCGCCACCGTACTTTCATACGATAAGTGCTTTGCGAGGAGAAACAGAACGTGAAACGCGTAATTCATCTGTTCGATCGGGTCGGCGGCGGACACGCTCGCAAAATCCTTTTTGTCTTGGTGATCGGGTTTGCAGAGCTGCTGGGGCCAATGGTTGGTGCTGCACAAACGGCACCGACTATTGCACAACAACCGTTGATCCAGCAACCGGTTGTCCCTCCAAACATCATGTTGATGCTGGACGATTCAGGTTCCATGACATGGGACATCATGCCGGATTGGAGTTATTTGCCGGCGCCGAATTGGGCCACTTTGCAAAACAATTGGAATGAGTTTGATAACAACTCCGTATTGCCATTAATCAATTCAAATATAAATGGAGTTTACTACAATCCCACTGTGACTTATGCGGCCCCGCCTAGCGCTGGCGGTGGGAGCTATGCTCAATCCAGTTTCAGCAACGCACCGATCAATGGATTTATCACAAATGGCTCGTCAGTAGATTTGAGTTCGTACCGTGGGATATATGATTCTAACGATACGTCTTACATGGCTTCGTCGGTACAGTATTCGATTTCTGTTCCGATTATCGGCGCTACCGCGTACACACCGGGTAATTGCCCGGTCAACGCAAATGCCGGCAATTCCAGCAAGTATCCGGGGTATTGTTGGTCCAATATCTTACCCGCGAAAACCGCATTCTTCGATACAACGAATGACGCTTATTATTCGAGATGCAATAGTGTGAGTGACGTTTATAACGCCGGGAACAATAGTTGCACGCCCGGAATATCGTTTTTCACCTACGCGACGACGGATTCAACAGGTGCTTTCACGAGATATTATGTATCTGAAAACTTAGGGGATTGTGCCAGCGCTGGCTTGACGAGCAATTGCGTCGCTGCATCAGATGCGAGCGGCGCGGCGGCGCCTGCCGGCGTTGCCGCGGGAGCCAACATAGCCAACTGGTTCTCGTATTACCACACGCGGATCCTGGCGGCCAAGAGTGGATTGATGGCGGGCTTTGCAAATCTCCCGACGACTTTTCGATTTGGATTTGGATCAATCAATAACGCTAACAGTAGCGGCCAAATGTTGCCGAACCGCGTGACGAGCGGAAACAACTTGCTCGCGCCAGTCCAAGTTTTTGGCGACGGCAGTGCCGGCACTCAAAAAGCTGCTTTTTGGAATTGGGTGGCAACTATCGACCCATTGGGTGGTACGCCGCTACTTCTGGGACTGCAATCGGTCGGAATGTACTATCAGACCAGTCAGCCATGGCAGACCATGCAGGGCGATCCGACGAGCAGCACAAACGCACCCCTTGCTTGTCGCGCGTCCTATGCCATTCTCACGACCGATGGCTTCTGGAACGGGAGTACCCCTGCTGGCGTCGGGAACGCCGATGGTACGGCCGGCCCAACGATAACTGGGCCGAACGTCGCTCCCTACACGTATACGCCTGCCGCACCATTTTCCGGCGGCGATCCATCGCCCAGCACGACCCCATCGCTGGCCGACGTGGCGATGCAGTACTGGGAAACGGATCTCCAGCCGACCATGGCAAACGAAGTGCCGCCCAGCTCCGGAGACCCAGCGTTTTGGCAGCACATGACGACGTTCACCATGGGAATGGGGTTCGACCCGGTTGGAATCAGTCCTGTCGGAACGTCGACAGACAGCATATTCAACTGGGCCCACGGCGGCACGCCGATCAGCAACTTCAGTTGGCCTCAGCCTGCGTCGAACTCAGAGAACAACATTGCTGACCTGGTGCACGCGGCAGTAAACGGGCACGGTGCCTATTTTTCGGCCAAGAACCCCCAGGCCTTTTCTTCCGGCATCAAAGAAGCGGTGAAACGTATCGAGGAGCGCGTCGGCACGGGCGCGAGCCTTGCCGCCAACTCAACGCAGCTCAACACTGGAACTGTGGTTTATCAAGCCAACTACTACACCGGGAAATGGAAGGGTGACTTGAAAGCGCTGTCCGTCAATTCGGTGACCGGTAGCATTGCCGCGGCGCCGACTTGGCAGGCGGCAAATCTGATGCCATCTGCCGCCAGTCGCACCATCGAGACATGGAATGGCACGGGTTTTGTTTCGTTTGCGAACGACAGCACTGGGACGCCGCCGGTGCTGTCCAGCGCGCAGTCGGCGGCGCTGGGTGGCGGCAGCAGCGGCAGCGCGGCAGCGGAGGCTGCGCTGGTCAACTATTTGCGCGGCGATCCCTCACAGGAGCAGCGCAACGGCGGCGCTTTCCGCAATCGGGACACGGCGCTGGGTGACGTCGTGAATTCGCAGCCGGTTTATTCCGGGAAGCCCGATGTGAACGAGTTTTCCAATCAAACCTTTTTTGGATCCGACTCGTTCATGGCATGGGCCGCCGGTCCGGTCACCGGTGGCGATAGCCCGGCATCCACGCGACAACCGCTGATCTTCGTGGCTGCGAACGACGGCATGCTTCACGGTTTCAATGCGACAACCGGCACGGAGGTTTACGCGTATCTGCCCGGCGCGGTGATCACTGCGGGGCTCAACAACTTGTCTGACCCTACTTACGGCGGCACGGGCCCGGCGCACCAGTATTACAACGACGGTCAGCTCACCATTGCTGACGCTTATCTGCCCACACTGGCGCAAGTGAACGGCTCTTCGTGGCACACCATATTGGTGGGCACCACTGGTCGGGGACTGGCCATGGCGGTCTACGCGCTCGATGTGACGGACCCGACCAACATCCAGCCGCTTTGGGAGCGTTCGGCTGGCGACACCTTGCCCGGCAGCAATTACATCGGGCAAATGGTCGGCAAGCCGGTGATCGCGCAGACCAACAGCGTCACCACCGGTTCCACGTGGTCGGTGCTCATGGGCAACGGGTACAACAGTGCTGTCGGTGTTTCCGCGCTGCTGCAGTTCAATCTCGCGACCGGCACCCTGTCCGTTCATCCGACTGATGGCGCCACGGGCAACGGACTCTCGGGCCCGGTGACGTGGATGGACACTCCCGCCAATGGCGTGAGCGACGTTGCCTACGCCGGCGACCTGCTCGGTCGGGTCTGGTCATTCAATTTGAACGACACGACCGGCGCCAATCCCAGCCTGACCAGCACCGGCACGCTGCTATTCACGACGCAGGCGACCGAACCGGGTGGCGCGAACCAGCCAATCACCGCTGGGCTGTTGGCGGGCATGGGCCCGGCCGGTAACGTGTGGGTGTTCTTTGGCACCGGTGAGTATCTCAATAGCAACGATTTGAAGGATCTCAGTACACAGAGTTGGTACGGCCTTATGGCGAGGCAATGCACGATCAAGAAAAACGTGACGACCTGTGCGCCGCTATCCGCCCCCATCACTTTGTCGCAATTGGTGCAACGGACCATTACCACACAGACCTCGGGTAGTGGCGGTTCGTTGTCGGCGCGTACGGTATCGGCTGCGACGACAAACGACATGAGTGGCAAATTGGGCTGGTATCTGAATTTGCTTCAACCGAGCGCAGCAGGTACGCCCAACCAGGGCGAGCGCATGGTTGACGTCAACCAGTTCCAGGGCAGCCTGCTGGTCGGCGTGACACGCATTCCGCCGACGTCGTCGAGCGATCCTTGTCAGCCGTCTGGCAACGGTTGGATCATGGCGCTCGACGCCTTCAGCGGCACTGCGCCACAGAGCAACTTCTTCGACGTGAACCGCGACGGCTACATCGACGCTTCAGATAGCGTGGGAGGCAATGTGGCTGCGGGCATTGGTTTCAGCTCATTGCCCAACGCGCCCATCTTTGTCAGCAACGTAATGGAAGTGAGCTTTGACAACGGCACGACCACCAGCGTCGGGACGGGAACTACGGCGGGGGCGATGCAGCGCGTTGATTGGCGCGAGCTGACTGGCCAATGAATGACGGACAAACGAGAGGGAAGCCATGGACAGAAACGCATTGGTTGAGGGATTCAGACCACTTGGAGCGGATCGCAGACGTTCCTGCCGCGGCTTCACATTGATCGAATTGATGGTCGCCGTTGCGGTTGTCGCCATCCTCGCAGCGATCGCTTATCCGTCCTACACCCGCCAGATCGTGAAATCGCGTCGGACCGCCGCCTCCGGATGTCTCATGCAGTACGCGAACTACATGGAACGCTACTACACGACCAATCTGCGCTACGACAAAGCTGCCGATGGCACCACTGCAAATGCACTCCCGGCACTCGACTGCGCAAGCAGCTCCCAAACAGGCCCGTATTACGGGTACCAGTTTTCGACCGGCTCGGTTCCGACGCGCACGACGTACAACATTTGGGCCACCCCCAAGGGCGTTCAGGCCACGAGTGACGCCGCGTGTGGCACGTTGGCGATTGATCAGACCGGCCAGCGTTATTACCAGTCGACATCCAGCGACGCCGCGGGGCTTTCTGCGTGTTGGAAATAGCTTTGAGTGTTTACCTGACCGACCGCCCTGATATGCGGGGCTGAGTCATTCCGAACAGTGTGGTGGCTGTGCATGATTCATCGGGACGGGCGCTAGGTAATCGTTCAGCGCCATCGGGATCGATCGCGGCCCCATATTTCAGCGTCTCTTGAGGTCATCTGCGACGGCATCCCCGACGACGGCGAATCGTTGCCTGTTCATGAGGTAGCCACTTTACAAACACCGGCCCCGCAGCGAAGGCCTCCCTTGCGCAGCACCGACCGAGGGCGCCCGTCCGGTTTCAGTAGTTGACGGTCACTGTCACGGTATCGCTGTACGTGCCCGGTTGATAGTCGGCCGAAGGAGCGCGCGCGTAAACAGGTATCGACTGCGCGGCACCCGTGCCCGTCCCGGCCTTTCCGTTCCCGGCACTGGCTGCGGTTGCGGTGTTGCCCCAAATTGTCGTAAGCCCCGCGTCTTGGTAAAGCTGATAGGGCACCGGGACAGAGCTGCCGTAGGTCATAGTGCCGGCGCCCGTAGTGCTGCCGTTTGACGGGCTCAGACCGATGTAATACGCGGTGCCGGTGGGACAAGTGACGCTGATGTTGTTGTTTCCCGAGATGTTGACCGCGGTCGCGGGGACTGTACCGAGGTTGATGTCGGACGCCGGCCCGGCGGTGACGGTACAAGAGTTGCTGACGCCAGCGGTTACCTGGAAAGCGGCGAAATTGCTGCCGCTTGTGGTGCCGCCGCTGCAGTTTGCTGGAAAGTTGTTGCCACCTTCCACGACATTCAGTGTGTTATTGGTCAAAGTTTCTTGATAGTTGCCGGGGGCCGCTGTTGTCTGACCCGAGGGCACCCGACCATAGAGCGTCGCACTACCCGAGAAGGTCGCACTGGCTGGCACCGTGACTTGGACGGACAACGCTTGAGGTGGCGAATTGTTGAAGCTGCTGCCCCACGGTGTTGTGAAGGCTGCATCCTGATAAAGCTGGAACTGCAGATACTGACCGGCTCCAGCGATTGTCCGGCGGTTGGTTTGGTCCAAGTCTTGCGGGCCTGTGCCAATGGCGAAGCAGGCTGCAATTTGGTGGGGCGCGTTGCTGCCGTTCGTGCACGTGTAGCTGAGCGTGGCGTTCGCAGTCGTCAAACTGGATTGCGGGTTGACGCTTCCGAAAGCGAGATTGGTCATCGTTGCGGTGCAAGTGACCGGCCCGGCCTGCGCTGGGGCGGCCAAAAAGAGTGTGCAGTCGACCAGCAAGATCGCCCACAAACACTGCCGGATAAATCGAGTCATGGTCTTACCTCCTGGGCGCATGTGATCGGCCCGACTTGCGGGATCGCTCCGTCCGCCGCCTTGTGATAGTCGAATTGCGCGCCGCACGCGCCGGCCGGCGTCTGCACCGCGAGCTGGTTGTGGTTCGCCAGCGTATCCAGATACACCTCGCCGTCGTAGCCGACGATGGCCATGCCGGCCGCGCCATTCACGTGCACCGTGCTGCCGAGCGGCAGCGACTTGCCGGCGTTATCGACCAGCGTCACCAGTGCGGCCTTCACCGGCGTGATGTCGAACTCGACCAGCGTGCCGGCGCGGTCGCCGGGGGTGGCGATGGCGTTGACGCGGTCGATGCGCAGGTCGGCGGGCAGGTTCATGGTGTCGATCGACAGTTTGTTGTTTTGGTACGAATTCAGTGGCGTGACGAGCAACTGCCCGTTGGAATTGGTGGTGCCGATCCGATTGTTTTCCAGCAGCACCGGCACGTTTGGTACCCCATCGGTCGAGACCAGCGCGAAGGAATTGTCGATCTGGCGCGCGGCGAATGGGTGGCCGCCCATGAACACCAGCGCGCCGGCGGCTTCGCCATAGGCGAACGTGCTGCCGCTGGACGAGTTCACGCCGGCGTCGTAGCGGCCGTAGGGGCCGAGGTAGTTGACCTGGCCTTGCGCGTCGTTCTGGCCGTTGCCGCGGCGCGCCGCCGCGTTCCAGCCCCAGCCACCCTCGGTCGGCGTGGCGCGGCTGGCGCTGGCATACACGGCGTTGCCGGTGTCGTCGTGCTGCAGGCCGACGCTGGCGCTGGTGCGCGCGTCCAGCGCCCAGGTCAGCGTGGCGAACACGCCGCGCAGGTTGCGGTTCACCAGATCCTGATTCACCGTGACGGAGAGCGTCGCGCTGCGCCCGAGCGACTTGAACCAGCCGGCCGTCAGGTAACGTGAGGGTGTCTGCTGCGGGTAGCGCACGGTCAGGTAGCTGAGCGAAAAGCTGCCCATCTGCTCGGTGTTGTAGCCCACCGTGGCGCTGCCGGCGAGGCGCGGCGGCAGGCCGCCATAACGCGCGGCCACGTCCTGGTAGGCACCGGCGGTGCGTGTGGCGTTGAACGCGACGTTGAAGCGCTCGTTGCTCCAGTTGTAGCCCAGGCCGAATTGCGAGCCCTGCGCGCCCGAGCCGCTCGAACGCGCCAGCGAGCCGGTCAGGATGCCGCCGGTCTGCCCCAGCAGCCAGGCGCCGCCCACGCCGGCATTGGCCAGCCCGGCCGTGGCTTCGGCGTGCGTTTCGACGGTGAGGCTGTTGCTGAGGCCGTAGCGCCAGGTGCCGCTCGCCATCGGGTTGTGGCTGTAGTCGTTCGACACCAGGCCGTAGTTCTCGCGTACTTTGCCGAGCTCGACCGACCAGCTCGACAGGCCCTTTTTCAGCAACTGCTGCGTGCCGTAGAGCGAATAGTTCAACGTGGTGGTTTGGCCGAAGGCGTTGGTCAGCACCACTTGCGCGTTGCCCGCGCCGCTGATGTTGGGCAGGGTGTTGAGCTGGAACGGGCCCGCCGGCACCTGGCCGTTGTACTGGCGCATGCCGTTCACGTACAGGTCGATTTGCGACGGCAGCGCGGCCGATCCGAGCAGCGCCGGGATCGGCGTGGTCACGGTGTAGGGCTGCAGCGCGAAGTTGCTGCCGATCTGGATGCCGCCGATGCGGGTGGCGCGCGTCCACGAGAGCGCATCCGTGATCGTGTCGCCCACGCGCAGCGTGAGCATCTTGTCCGGCCATGACTGGCTCCAGGCAGTGTCCAGCCGCACCGACTGGCGCTGCCACGCACCGCCATTCGCGCGCGCCTGCTGCGACAGTGCGGTGCTGCTCAGCACACCCCAGGGCCCGAAGCCGCGCAATTCGGTGAAGGCGCTGAGCGACGAGGTCCCGCCAGTGCCCTGCGTGCCGTACAGGTCGTAGTTCAGCAGCAGGCCGGGCGAGCTGGTGACTTTGCCCGGCTTGATGCCCGGCACGGCCAGCGTGGTCTCGGGCAGGTTCAGCAGCGAGAGTGGGGCGGTCAGCGTGACGCGCTGCTCGGCCCGGTCGTATTGCACCTGCAGGCCGGCGATGCTTTGCAGCCGCACCGGGTCCGGCGTGCCGGCCGGCAGGATGAAGCCCAACTGGCGCAGGGCGGCAGGCGATGCCCAGAGTTCGCCGCCACGATCGCCAAAGTGCGCCAGGCCGTGCGCGCTGCCATTCAGCGTGAGGTCTAGGTACACGTCCTGCCCGTTCGCGCCCGCCAGGCTGGCGTCGGCCGCACCGGCGATCGGCGCCGTGGCCGGCTCGGGACCGGCGCCCGCGGCATGCGCAGCGCCGGCCAGCAAGGCCAGTGGCAGCAGCAGGCGCTCAGCGTGCAGGCCCGGCCAGCGCGATGCTTTGATTCGTATTGCCATTGATCATTGCTTCCCAGTGGCCGCCCGCGGCAAGCGCGGCAGCCGGTACCTTGACCGCCCAGCGCATGCGCGCGCCGGGCAGCACGTAGCCGAGCAGGCCGCGTGCCACTTCGTTGCGGTTGCCCGCGGCGTCGATGTAGGTCACGTCGGCGATCTGGGCGTGCGTGCCGCCGGCGTTGCTGACTTCGAGCAGCGTCTTGTCGCCCTCGCGCTGCAGCGTCCATTGCAGTTGCGGCGCAGTGGCCGCTGCCCCGGCCGGTTCGACGAACACCGGCATGGAGTAGCGCAGCACGTACTGCAGGCCTTTCTGGCCCGGCTTCTCGATCGGAAGTTCGTCCACGATCAAGCGGTAAGCCTGTTCGGCCCCGCCAGCGGGCGGCGCGCCCAGGCGGATTGCGCGGATCAGTTGGCGGTCGCCCGCGGCCAGCTCGATCATCGGCGGGCTCGCCAGCAGTTCGCGCGTCGGCACGAGCTTGTCGGCGTCGTCCTCCTGCGTCCAGCGGTACACGCGCACCTGGGCATGCACCACGTTTTCGCCGGTGTTGCTGAGCCACAGGCCGTCGGCCTGCTGCGTGGCTTTCAGGGTGAGCGAAACGGGGGAGACCTGCAGGCCGCTCGCGAATGCCGCGGTGCAGGCAAGCAGCGCGACGGCGCAGCCGGCGATGCACCGACGCAGGCGCAAGGCAGAGCGGGAAAAGGGACGATTTGATGCGTGGGACATGGGAATGCCAATCAGATCGAACACCAGCACTCTGGGCCGATCAGTAATGTACGTTGACGGTCACGGTATCGGCATACGCGTCGGACCTGAAGTTGACTGTGGTCACCTGCGCATACGCCGAAAACGAAAGTGCCTGCGCTGCGGCCATGCCTTTGCCCGTGCCCGCCACGCCGTTGCCGCGATGCGTGCTGGTGGCCTTGTTGCCCCAGGTCTGCGTCAACGCGGCATTCGAATAAAGCCGGTACGGTACCTTGTTGGTGTTTCCTGTGGTCGCACCGCCCATCGTGCCGCGGCCGCTGGTGTTGCCGTTCGATGGCGCGAGGCCGATGAAGAACGGCGTTTTCTTCGAGCAGTTGACGCCGATCGTGGTGCTGCCGCTGTAATTCACGGTGCCCGTGCGGGCCGCAACCGAGCCGAGATCGATGTCCAGGGGCGCCGCACTCACCATGCATGCTCCGATAACGGTCATCTGAACGTAGAAGGTCGAGGTTGCAGGCACGGCGTGGGCAACACCGGAGGTGATCGCCGTCATGGCGAGCCCTGCGATCGGTCGCATGGTCATGAGTAGCCTCCTGTGTGGTTCGCGGTACCCGCGCGAGCTTGCGCGGACACCAGGGGTGTGGAAACGAATCGGACGATCGGACCGACGCGGGGATGGGCGCGCCGGCATTGTTCCGGCGGCGCTGCGCCACCGGAGCAGGCTGGCGCAGCGAGATCCGGCCGTTCGCCGCCGGCGATCAATAGTTGACGTTGACGGTCACGGTGTCGGTGTAGATGTCGGGTTTGTAGTCCGAGCTTGTCGCTTGTACATACGCGATGAATGACACAGCATTGGCGCTAGCCATGCCGGCACCGGTGCCAGATTCACCGTTGCCTGCGCTGGAACTGGTTGCGGTATTGCCCCATACGGTGGAGAAGCCCGCGTCCTGATACAGCGTGTACGGCACCTTGTCGGTATTGCCGCCGGTGCCCGACATCGCGCCGACGCCGAGGGTATTGGCATTGGAGGGCGCCAGACCGACGTAGAACGGCGTCTTGTTCGAGCAGTTGACCTTGAAGGTCGTGCTGCCGTTTGCGGTGGTGAGTGCGGTTGTCGTCGCTGCAAAAGTACCGAGATTGATGAGTGATGGCGTCGGAGCAGAGGTGACTGCGCAGACTGACGTAATGGTCATTTGCACTTGGAAGCTTGACTTGACGGTAGTGGCCTGAGCACTGACAGCACCGAAACCCAACGCGACCACCGCGGCAGCGGCAATAAAGTTTTTGACTTGCATGTGAATTCCCTCTCGAAAATTAAAAATTGACTACTGGTGACACAACGTGCGTCGCCGCACACCTTCCATCAAGCAAGCGGCGTGCCAGATCGTGAAAACGGACATTTCACCTTTGTGAATCACCATTCAAATTAGTCTTGGCACGCGATCTTCCGTGACGGATGGCTGTCGAGAATTCATGCCATGAAACAACTGGCATTGACGTGCATGTGCCAATCGGGTTCGATGTCCAATGTCTGTACCGGCGCTTGCAGTGCTGTCGGGGGAAGTGGTCACGGCTGCCTGCTGTGGGAAAGGCCTGCGACTGGTTTCCATGCGGCCCTTCTCCTTTATTCCGGAGTCGGAAATCGAAGGAGCGCGTTTTGCCGAAGAACGTCAGGAGATCCTCGAGATGAAGAACCGTCGTCCCCGCGAAGCCCGTCCTCGGCCTCGATCGGGGCCTCAGGTGTGCCGGCAATTCCCAAGGAAGGCACTGGATCCTCGCCTTCGCGGGGAGGAAGCTGTATCACGCTCGCGCGCGGATGACGAGGGAAGGGGGGTCGCCTTTGTTTCGACCACCGTGCAAGTCAGGCCAGGGTCACGCTTGCTGTGTTGCGGGAAGCGAAGACGCGAACGTCGCTCTGCGGGGAAGATCGCGGGATCCGACGGCTGTCGGCTTGCGGGAACTCGCAGGGTGATGCCAGCGCCCACCGCGACGGCCGAGCGGGCGCGGTGCGGCTTAGCCCGCCGGAATCAGCAACCCGCGCTGCACCGCCGGTCGCGCGAGGAACGCGTCGAGCACGCGTTGCACCTGCGTGAAACGCTCGAACCGCACCAGCTCGCGCGCCTCGTAGAAACCGATCAGGTTGCGCACCCACGGGAAGATGGCGATGTCGGCAATGGTGTAGTCGCGGCCGAGCATCCAGTCGTGCCCCTGCAGGTGCCGGTCCAGCACGCCCAGCAGGCGCGCGCTCTCATTGACATAGCGGTCGCGCGGCCGCTTGTCCTCGAAATCCTTGCCGCCGAATTTGTTGAAGAAGCCCACCTGCCCGAACATCGGGCCCACGCCGCCCATCTGGAACATCAGCCATTGCAGCGTGTGGTAGCGCGCCGCCGGGTCTTGCGGCAGGAAGCGGCCGGTCTTCTCCGCCAGGTAAATCAGGATGGCGCCCGATTCGAACAGCGCCAACGGCTGGCCGCCGGGTCCGTTGGGATCGAGGATGGCCGGGATCTTGTTGTTCGGGTTGAGCGACAGGAATTCGGGCGAGAGCTGGTCTTTGGCGTCGAAACTCACGCGGTGCACTTCGTACGGCAGCCCGGTTTCCTCCAGCATGATGGAGGCTTTCACGCCGTTGGGCGTGGCGAGCGAATAGAGCTGCAGGCGGTCCGGGTGCAGCGCCGGCCATTTGTGCGTGATGGGGAAATCCGGGAGTGCCGTCATGCGGCCGATGATAGCGAGCGGGCGCTGTGCCACTCGGCCATCGGGTGGCCGGCGCGCCGGCGTATTCGCCCCGCCTCCTGCCAGCGCGCCCCGCACGGAGCGCTGGACGCCTTCCCGGGTTTTTGTGGTCGGGACTCTTCGATTGCGCGTCGCAAGCTGCTGTTCGCATTCCTTCCTATATATCAATATATGGGCATAACGATTATCTATTTCATAGATTCTCATAATTTGACTAACATCCCTCGCAGACATTCAGGGAGGTGTTTCAAATATGAGTCATTGCTGCGATGGCGGCGGCGCCAGCCGAAAAGAGCCGGGAACGGGAATCGTGAGCCGCGGCATCAGCCGGCGCGCGCTGCTGCAGCGCCTGAGCGCGACCATGGGTGCCGCAGCCGCTGTGGCCGCGCTGCCTGCGTATGCGGCCGATGACAAGAAGCACCTGAAGCTGGCGTTCTGCAGCCAGCTTCTGTGCGTGGTGCCGTATGAAGTGACACGCGCCGCCGGCTTCTTCGCCGACCAAGGGCTGGACGTGCAACTGGTGTACAGCCGCGGCGGCTCGGCGGCGCTGCAGGCGCTCAATTCCGGCGGCGTGGATTACGCGGCGACCTCATTCGACGCGGCGCTGAATGCATTTGCGCACAAGGCCGACATCCAGCGTTTTGCCGAAACCGGCCGCCTGCCATTGTTCGCGTTGGCGACCGGACCGAAAACCGCATCGGCCATCCAGCACATCAGCGACTTGAAAGGCAAGACGGTGGGCGTGGCGCAGCTCGGCAACGCCGATTACGCGCTCACGCTGTTCCTGCTGAAGCAGGCGGGCGTCGATCCCAAGACGGTGCAGTTCGCGACGCTCGGGCCGAACCTGTACGACGCGCTGCGCCTGGGGCAGGTCGACGCCGGCATGGTGCAGGAGCCGGGGCTCACGCTGCTGCAGCGCCAGGGCGCACGCGTGCTGGCGAACCTGATGGACTTGAAGGACGCCGATCACTATTTGGGCGGGCCGTACGCCTTCATGGGCGTGGCCATCCGCAAGGGTGAACTGGGCCAGCGCCAGGACGAAATGAAGAAGATGGGCAAGGCGCTGGCGGCGGGCCTGGAATACACCAAGACAGCGCCGATTGCCGATCTGATCAAGGCGTTGCCTTCCGCGCTCATCGCGGGCGGCAACACCGAAGTGCTGGCATCCGCACTGAATGCGCACCGCGAGTCGCTGTACCCGTCCAAGGTGCAAATCGACCGCGCCGCCTGCGAGCGCGTGCTGCAGACGCAGCTCGACGCCGGCATCCTGAAGCAGACGGTGGACCTGGACGCGATCCTCGATACCTCGGTTCTGGGGGCGTGATGCTCGATATCTCGAAGTTGACCTTCGGCTACGGCAGCGCCGAGCCGGTGCTGGAAAACGTGAGTTTCGGCGTGGAGCGTGGCGAATTCGTTTGCCTGATCGGCCCGTCGGGCTGCGGCAAGAGCACGCTGCTGCGCATCGTCATGGGACTGGCGCAAGCGCGCAGCGGCATCTTCAAGCTGGACGTGGATCGGCGCGACGTCGGCTTCCTGTTCCAGAGCAACGCGCTGCTGCCGTGGCGCACGGCGCGCGAGAACGTGGCGCTCGGCCTGCGCGCACGCGGTGCAACGCGCCAGGCCGCCGGCGTGGAAGCCGATCATTGGCTGGAATCGGTCGGCCTGGCCGGCCTGGGCGAGCGCTACCCGCGCGAGCTCTCGGGCGGGCAGTGCAAGCGCGTGTCGATCGCGCAGGTGCTGGCGCTCAAGCCCCAGTTGCTGCTGATGGATGAGCCGTTTGCCTCGCTCGATGCGATCGTGCGCCGCTACATCACCGAGGATTTGCTCGCCTGGGTGGAAAGCGCGCAAACCACGGTGCTGATGGTGACGCACGACCTGGAAGAAGCCGCGTCGATTTCGGACCGCGTGGTGATGATGAGCAACGGCCCGCGGGCGCGCGTGAAGGCCACCTTCGATGTGCCGTTCGGGCGCCCGCGCGACTTGGAGCACGTGCGCGAATCGCGCGGCTACGCATCGCTGGTGGCGCGGCTCTGGGGCGCGTTGTCCGAGGAAATCCACGTTCCGCGCCGCAGCGCGCAACCGGCGCCCGCTGCACTGGCCGCCTGATTTTTTTCAAATTCCTCCGATCATGAAATATCCCGGCCGCGCCGGCCTTTATCTGCGCCGCACGCTGGCGCTGGTCGCGGTGCTGATCTTCTGGCAGGCGGGCGTGGGCCTGCTGCACTGGATCAACCCGTTCTACCTGCCGGCGCCTTCGGCCATCGCCGCCACCCTCTACACGCTGTTTGCCGACGGCAGCATTTACACGCACCTGGAAGCCACCTTCGGCGCGGCGCTGGCCGGACTGGCGCTGGGACTCGCGACCGGCATCGTGCTGGGCTTCGTGGCCGCACTGGTGCCTCGGCTCGCGGAATTGCTGGAACCGGTGATGGTGCTTTTCAACGCCATACCGCGCGTGATCCTGGCGCCGCTTTTCATCATCTGGCTTGGCATCGGGCTGCCTTCCAAGATCGCGCTTTCGTTCATCCTGGTGGTGGTGATCATCTTTTTCTCGGTCTACAACGGCATCCGCGACGTCGATCGGCAACTGGTCGAGCGTGTGAAAACGCTGGGCGGCGGCACCGGCATGCTGATTCGCGACGTGTATATCCCGTCGGTGGTCTCCTGGGTCATGGGCAATCTGAAGGTGGCACTGGGATTTGCCTTTACCGGCGCCGTGGTGGGCGAGTTCGTGGCATCGACCCGCGGGCTGGGCTATCTGCTGGCGTTTGCGCAGTCGACCTACAACGCGGCGCTCAGCTTTGCCTTGATCGTGATCGTGGCCGCCGTGGTGATGCTACTGTTTGCCGGCGCGGCGCGGCTGGAGCGGCGCCTGCTGCGCTGGAAGTATTCGTGAGCGCGTGCTGTTCCGAGGTCGGCAGCGCCTTGCGCCTGGCGCCGTTCGATTGCTTCCAGCGCGGTTTGGCCACGCGGCGCTTGCCGCGCCTGGCGATCGTCGGCCAACGCGTGGCCGGGCCGGATGGCCTGTGGGCGCAATTCAGCGTGCGGGTGCAGCGGCATCGACTGGCGGAGCTGCGCTTTGCCTGTGCGTCGTGTACCACGCTGATTGCCTGCTGCGAGGCGCTCGCCGAGTTGAATCGCGGCTGCGTACCGGATTCCATTTGCGTGCTGGACGCCGAAGCGCTCCGGGTGCGCCTGCCCGGCGTGCCGCGCGACAAATGGGATCGCGCCGCCCTCGCCGTGGCGGCCTTGCGCGCGGCGTTGGCGCCAGTCAAACGGTCGATTCTCGTTGCGCCGGAGGACGCGTGAAAGTTGCCTACATTTTTTCCACCCAGAAGCACACGATTTCCTACATCCTGGCGCGCATGATCCTGCCGCAACTGGAGGAGCACCGCCACGGCGTCGAGGTGGTCGGCATGTTTTTCTTCGAGGACAACAACTACGTGCTGGTCGAAGGCAACCCGATCGGCGAGCGCCTGAAGAAAGTGGCCGACGCGAGCGGCATGCTGCTGATGGGTTGCGACCAGTGCTGCTACGAGCGTGAAATCGCCGATCGCCTGATGGACGGCGTGCGTATCGGCTGCTTCCCCGATCTGTATGCGGCGCTGGCGACCAACATGCCGGATCACGTGATCACGCTGTAAGGTTTCGCTTCTTCCGTCCGGCGCGGTTGCCGGACCGTGTACGCTGAAACGTGGACGTCTGCGGCGAGCGCCGTGCGAGCGTGCTAAAAACGACGGGTTGCGCGGCGATTTTTCACGCGGCCAGCGGCATTCGTTTCGACCGCGAGGTCGCGGGATGCCGGTCACGGCCGCAAAATCTCGATGCGCGCGCTGGCCTCGCGCCAATCCGCGAATTCACAGTCAACAGGAGCAACCATGGGAAGAGCAGCAAAGGCGATCGTCTACCGCGAGGGCGGCCCGATCGCGATGGAGCCAATCGACGTGGCGCCGCCCAAGCGCGACGAGATCACGCTCAAGCTGGCGGCGTGCGGCGTGTGCCACAGCGATTTGTCGGCCACCAACGGCACCGTTCGCATGCCACCGCCGCTGGTGCTTGGGCACGAAGGCTTCGGCAGCGTGGTTGAGGTGGGCGAGGGCGTGGCCGGCTTCAAGGTGGGTGACGCGGTGCTCACGTCGTTTGCCCGCATGTGCGGCAAGTGCGCCGCCTGCGTGAGCGGCCACCCGGCGCGCTGCGAGCACGCAGCGGAAGCGTTTTCGACCCTGCCCGACGGCACGGTGCGCACGCACGACGCCAAGGGCGAGCCGCTCAACGTCTTCTGCGGCCTGGGCGCCATGGCCGAATACGCCACCATCCACGTCGACAACGCCATCAAGGTGGACGCCCACGGCATTCCGCCGGCGAGCGCTGCCATCGTCAGTTGCGCCGTCATGACCGGCGTCGGTTCGGTCACCAATACGGCCAAGGTCGAACCCGGTTCGCGCGTGGCCGTCTTCGGCCTGGGTGGCGTGGGGCTGAACGCCGTGCAGGGCGCGGTGCTCGCGGGCGCGGCCACCATCGTCGCGGTCGACACCAACGCCGACAAACTGGCAGCGGCCAAGCGCTTCGGCGCCACCGACGTGGTCAACGCCAAGGAGGAAGACATGGTCAAGGCCGTCCGCCGCCTGGGCCGCGTCGACTACGGCTTTGAATGCGTGGGCTCGGGCGAACTGGTGTCGCAGGCCTACAAGTGCCTAGCGCCCGGCGGCACGCTGGTGATCGTGGGCGTGGCGCCCGGCAAAGATCAGGCCACCTTCACACCGATTTCCATGGCGATGGAAGAGCGCTGCATCCGCGGCAGCACCTACGGCTCGGCGCGGCCGCAGAAAGACATTCCTGCGCTCTTGGCGCTGTACCGCGGCGGGCGTCTGAAGCTCGACGAGATGGTCACGCGCACCTATTCGATCGACCAGGGCCCGCAAGCCTTTGACGACTTGAAGGCCGGCCGCAACCTGCGCGGCGTAATCGTGTTTTAGGAGTATTTGACGATGGAACAGCACTTGCAGTTTTATATCGACGGCCGCTGGGTCGACCCGGTCAAGCCGGCGACCTGGGACGTGATCGACCCGTCGACCGAGCAGCCGATCGCGCAGATCAGCATGGGCTCGGCGGCCGACGTGGACGTTGCGGTGAAGGCCGCGCGGCGCGCGTTCGAGAGCTTCTCGCACACCACCAAGGACGAGCGCGTGGCGCTGCTGGAGCGCATCCTGGCCGAGTACAAGCGCCGCTACGACGACGTGGCGCAGGCCATTTCGCGCGAAATGGGCGCGCCCATCTGGCTCGCCAAGAAAGCGCAGGCGGCGATGGGCGTGGCGCACCTCATGCAGGCGATCAACGTGCTCAAGGGGTTCGAATTCGTGCAGCAGAAAGGCACCTCGGCCGACCTGTACGAGCCGGTGGGCGTGGTCGGCATGATCACGCCGTGGAACTGGCCGGTGAACCAGATCATGTGCAAGGTGGCGCCGGCGCTGGCGGCGGGCTGCACCATGATCCTGAAGCCGTCGGAAATCGCGCCGCTCAGCGGCCTGCTGCTGGCCGAAGTGATGGATGCGGCCAAAGTGCCTGCGGGCGTCTTCAACCTGGTCAACGGCGACGGCGCGCACGTGGGCGAAGCGATGTCCAAGCACCCCGGCATCGACATGATGACGTTCACCGGCTCGACGCGCGCCGGCATCGCCGTGGCCAAGGCTGCGGCCGATACCGTCAAGCGCGTGGCGCAAGAGCTGGGCGGCAAATCGGCCAACATCGTGCTGGGTGATGCCAACCTGGAACAAGCCGTGGCGGGCGGCGTGCGCGCGTGCTTCACCAACACTGGGCAAAGCTGCAATGCACCCACGCGCATGTTCGTGCCCCGGGCGCTGCAGGATCAGGCGATCGCCATCGCCAAGAAGACAGCCGAGGCCACGCCGGTGGGTGATCCCAGGGTCGACGGCAAGCACATCGGGCCGCTCTCAAGCAAGGCGCAGTTCGAGAAAGTGCAGGGCCTGATCCAGAAAGGCATCGCCGAAGGCGCCACGCTGGTGGCGGGCGGCGTCGGCCGGCCGGAGGGCTTCGCCAAGGGCTATTACGTCAAGCCCACCGTGTTTGCGAACGTGAAGAACGACATGACGATCGCGCAGCAGGAAATCTTCGGGCCGGTGCTCTCCATCCTGCCCTACGACAACGAGGACGAGGCGGTCAAGATGGCCAACGATTCGCCCTATGGCCTCTCGGGCTACGTGCAGTCGGGCGACCTGGAGCACGCACGGCGCGTGGCGGCGCGTCTGCGCACCGGTCAGGTACACCTGAATGGCGCGGCGCCCGATCCGGCGGCGGCGTTCGGCGGCTACAAGCAGTCGGGCAACGGCCGCGAATGGGGCGAGCACGGCTTCCGCGAGTTCCTGGAAGTCAAAGCGGTCATGGGGTACAGCCCCAAGGCCTGAGCATCCAGAGGTCAGTCGAGCCGGGCGGAGTGGTCCGGCTTCTTCTTTGCAGGAGGTCCACATGAGTTCTTCTTCCACCGGCGCAACGCAGCCGCTGCTCGACGCAGCCGCGGCCAAACAGCAGATCGACGCCAAATGGGACGACGACATCGTCCACCGTCTCACCGAATACATCCGGATCCCGGCCAAGTCACCGGCGTTCGATCCCGATTGGGCCAAGCATGGCTATATCGAGCAGGTCGTGACGAATGCCGCAGCCTGGGTCGAAGCGCAGAAAGTGCCCGGGCTGAAGCTCGAAATCGTGCAAGCAGAAGGGCGTACGCCGCTCATCTTCTTCGAGGTGGCAAGCACCAAGCCGGGCGCGACCAAGACGGCGCTGATGTATGGCCACTTGGACAAGCAACCCGAATTCACCGGCTGGCACGAAGGGCTGGGGCCATGGACGCCCAAGTACGACGCCGACGGCAAGCTCTGGGGCCGCGGCGCGGCCGACGACGGCTATGCGGTCTATGCCGCCACCACGGCGCTGCTGGAACTCTCCCGGCAAAAAATGCCGCACCCGCGCATCGTCGGCATCATCGAGGCGTGCGAGGAAAGCGGCTCGCCCGACTTGCTGCCCTACATCGACATGCTGCGCCCGCGCTTGGGCGACGTCGGCCTGGTGGTGTGCCTGGATTCCGGCGCCGGCAGTTACGACCAGTTGTGGCTCACGACCAATTTGCGGGGCATGGCGAGCGGCACATTGCGCGTGGAAGTGCTCACCCAGGGCGTGCACTCGGGCGATGCGTCCGGCATGGTGCCGGGCAGCTTCCGCATCCTGCGGCGCGTGCTCGATCGGCTGGAAGACAGCGCCACCGGCCGCTTGCTGCCCGCAGTCCTGCATTGCGACATCCCGGCCGAGCGCCGCGCCCAAGCCGAAGTGACCGCCAAAGCGTTGGGCGACGCGCTGTTCGACGCCTACCCGTGGGCGCACTATCCGCAGGGTGGCAACGAGCAAACCGTGCTGTCACCCTGCACCAGCGGTACCGAGGCATTGCTGGCGCGCACCTGGCAGCCGACGCTCACCATCACCGGGGCCGAAGGCCTGCCAGCGCTGAAAGACGCCGGCAACGTGCTCAGGCCCTACACGTCGCTCAAGCTCAGCCTGCGCTTGCCGCCGCTGGTCGATGGCGCGGTGGCGATGCGCGAGGTCAAGCGTGTGCTCGAAGCCGATCCGCCGTACCAGGCCAAAGTCACTTTCGACTGCCACGACAGCGCCACGGGCTGGAACGCGCCGGCGATGCAACCGTGGTTCACTGAAGCGCTGGAAGTCGCGTCGCAGGCCTTCTTCAACGCGCCCTGCGGCTACATCGGCCAGGGCGGAACGATCCCGCTCATGGGCCAGTTGAGCGAAGGCTTTCCGACCTCGCAAATGATGGTCTGCGGTGTGCTCGGCCCAGGCAGCAACGCGCACGGGCCGAACGAGTTTCTGCATGTGCCGTATGCGAAAAAGCTCACGGCCTGCGTGGCCGAAGTGATCGCGCGCATGCCGTAAGCGGCGGTAGCCGGATGCGCGTCACGGCAGGTGCAGGATGTCGGGGCGCGAGCGGGGCACGGGCTCCGGCGCGTGCTCTTCGTCGAACGCCACGTCGCCCGCCGGATCGGCCACGCCGGTCGCTTCTAAATTCTTGAAATCGAACAGATCACTGTCCAGCAGGTGCGACGGCGCGATGTTCTGCAGCGCGGTGAACATCGTCTCGACGCGGCCCGGGTGGGTCTTTTTCCATTCGCGCAGCAGGTCGCCCACCTGGCGGCGTTGCAGGTTGGGCTGGCTGCCGCACAGGTTGCACGGGATGATGGGGAACTGGCGGTATTCGGCCCAGCGGATCAGGTCGCGCTCGTCGACATAGCAAAACGGCCGGATGACGATGAATTCGCCGCTGTCGGTCACGAGCTTGGGCGGCATGGCTTTCAGCTTGCCGCCGAAGAACAGATTCAGGAAGAAGGTCTGCAGGATGTCGTCGCGGTGGTGGCCCAGCGCGATCTTGTTGCAGCCCAGTTCGCGCGCCACGCGGTACAGGATGCCGCGGCGCAGGCGCGAGCACAGGCTGCAGGTGGTTTTGCCTTCCGGGATTTTTTCCTTCACGATGCGGTAGGTGTCGCGCGTTTCGATGTGGAACGGCACGCCCAGTTGCGTGAGGTACGTGGGTAGCACCTCGGCCGGAAAACCGGGCTGCTTCTGGTCCAGGTTGACTGCGACCAGCTCGAACGGCGCCGTCGCGCGCACCTGCAGGCGCAGCAGGACGTCGAGCAGGCCGTAACTGTCCTTGCCGCCCGAGAGGCACACCATTACGCGGTCGCCCGCTTCGATCATGTTGAACGTGCGGATGGCCTGGTCGGCCAGATGCACCAGGCGTTTTTCCACTTTCAGCGCTTCACGCGTTTCCCTGCTGCGACCGGCGCGGCCGATCTTGTCGGCGGTTTCGTCGACCGCCGCGGGCGCAGCTTCCGGGGTGGCGGTGTCGATATTCGAAAGCGTCATGGCGTAATTGTCGCGCGACCCGCACCTATGTACGCCTCGCCGGCAGCGGTGAAGTGGCGTTGGTGCATGATCCCGCCCCATGTCGCTGCCACCGCTTGAACTCTCCCTGCAATTCGCGCGCTTCGAAGACGTCGACGTCCATCGCGCCGCGCTGGCGCGCCACCACGTGCGGCGCTGGCTGCGTCACAGCATGGATGCGAATGTGGCATCGGCGGCATTCACCGTGCGCGTGGTGGATGCCGAAGAGGGCTTGGCGCTGAACAGCACCTACCGCCACAAGGACTACGCCACCAACGTCCTTACGTTCGGCTACTCGGAAGCGCCCGACGTGGCCGCCGATCTGGTGTTGTGCGCCCCCGTGGTCGCGCGCGAAGCGGTTGAGCAGGGCAAGTCGCTCGTGGCCCATTACGCGCACCTGCTGGTGCACGGTGCGCTGCACGCGCAAGGTTGGGATCACGAAGTCGAGGCGGAAGCCGAAGCGATGGAAGCGCGCGAGGTCGCGATTCTTGCGGCGCTGGGGTTCGCGAATCCCTACGCAACCTGACGCGTCGACCAACCGCCGGTCAGCCAGGCGCCTGGATCCGCAGCGGAATCGTCACCGGCCCGTCGTTCACCAGCGCCACTTGCATGTCGGCGCCGAATGCACCGGTTGCCACGGTCAAATGACGCAACCGTGCGTGCGCAACGAAATGGTCGTACAGCGGCCGTGCGATCTCGGGTGGTGCCGCGGCGGTGAAGCTGGGCCGATTGCCGCCACTGGTGTCGGCCGCCAGGGTGAACTGGCTGACGATCAGCAGACCGCCGCTGACGTCCTGCACGCTCAGGTTCATTTTCCCGGCGGCGTCGGCAAAGATGCGCAGCTTGAGCAACTTGGCCAGCAGCTTGTCGGCTTCGGTCTCGGTATCGCCGTGCTCGGCACACAGCAGCACCAGCAGGCCGCGCTCGATGGCGCCCACGACGCGGCCGGCAATCGTCACGCGCGCCGCGCTCACGCGCTGGAGCAGGCACTGCATGGTTTCAATCTGCACTCGGCGTGGTGGGAATCGGCACTGGTTCGGCCGCGTCGGTCAGGTCGGTGGCGATGGGCTCGACGCCGTCGGGCAGCATTTCGATGCTGAGGTAGAGCTCGGGCACGGCGTCCACCAGGGCGTGTTCGACGTTGCTGCGCAGCTTGGCGGCGCGCGCCAGCGTCCAGCTGGGCGGCATGTGCATGTGCAGGTTCATGAAGCGGCGCTGGCCGGCCTTGCGCGTCATCACGTGGTCGAAGCGCACCACCAGGTGGTGGCCGTGGCGTTGGGTGAAGTGCTCCAGCACGGCGTTGATTTTTTCCAATATCTCAGGCTCGATGGCAGCGTCCATCAGGCCTTGCGAGGAGCGCCAGATCAGCCGCCCGCCTTCGCGCAGGATGTTGAGCGCAACGCCGATGGCCACCAGCGGATCGAGCCACGAGTGGCCGGTCAGCCCCACCAGCACTACGCCCGCCACCACGCCGGCCGACGTCCAGACGTCGGTCAGCAAATGGCGCGCATCGGCCTCGAGCGCGATCGAGCGGCGCGCGCGCGCGGTGCGCAGCATGATCCAGGCGAGCGTTCCGTTGAATGCGGAACTGACCACGGCCAGCACCACGCCGATGCCGATTTGTTCCAGCGCCACCGGGTGTTGCAGCCGGTGCAAGGCGGTCCATATGATGGCGATGGCCGCGCCGATGATCAGGATGCCTTCGAAACTGGAGGAAAAGTATTCGGCCTTGTCGTGGCCGAACGGGTGGCCCTGATCCGCCGGCTGGGCGGCCAGTGTCACCATCGTGAGGCCGAACACTGCCGCCGCCAGATTGACGAACGATTCGAGCGCGTCCGAGAGCAGCCCCACCGAGCTGGTGACCCACCACGCCGCGGTTTTCAGCAGGATCGTCACCAGCGCCACGCCAATGGATACCTGCATCAGGCGGCGCGGGGTCGACCAGCTTGCGATGAGGCGTGCGAACGTCATGGGGCCAATCGTACCGGGCCGGCGCCGGAGTGGGCAGGCCGTGCGTCAGGTCAGCGTCACGCGGGCAAACTTGCGCTTGCCCACTTGCACCACATAGCGCCCAGGTGCCAGTTTCAGACCCTTGTCGCTGATCACGCCGGCGTCGACGCGTACGCCGCCGCCGTCGATGAGCCGATTGGCGGCGCTGGTGGAAGGCGCCAGGCCCGATTGCTTCAGCACCAGGCCGATGCCGAGTGGCGCGCCGCCCAACTGCACTTCGGGGATCACATCCGGCACGCCGCCCTTGCTGCGGTTGATGAAATCCTGCTCGGCCGCGTCGGCGGCCTGGGCGCTGTGAAAGCGCGTGGTGATTTCCTTGGCCAGCAGCACCTTGGCGTCTTTCGGGTTGCGGCCTGCGGCCACTTCCTTTTTCAGCGTTTCGATGGCCGCCATGGGCTTGAGCGACACCAGCGTGTACCAGCGCCACATCAGCTCGTCGCTGATCGACAGCACCTTGGCGAACATGCTGTTGGCGTCTTCGGTAATGCCGATGTAGTTGCCCTTGCTCTTGGACATCTTGTCCACGCCGTCCAGCCCTTCCAGGAGCGGCATGGTCAGGATGCATTGCGGCTCCTGCCCGTATTCCTGCTGCAGGTGGCGACCCACCAGCAGGTTGAATTTCTGGTCGGTGCCGCCCAGTTCCAGGTCGGCCTTGAGCGCCACCGAGTCGTAGCCTTGCATCAGCGGGTACAGGAATTCGTGCACCGAAATCGACTGCCCGGCCTTGAAGCGCTTGTTGAAATCATCGCGCTCCATCATGCGCGCCACGGTGTACTTCGCCGCCAGCTCGATCATGCCGCGCGCGCCCAGCGCATCGCTCCATTCGGAGTTGTAGCGGATTTCGGTCTTCGATTCGTCCAGCACCAGCTTGGCCTGTGCGAAGTAGGTTTCGGCGTTGGCATGGATTTGCTCCGCGGTGAGCGGCGGGCGCGTGGTGTTGCGGCCGGAGGGGTCGCCGATCAGGCTGGTGAAGTCGCCGATCAGGAAAATCACCTGGTGCCCCAGGTCCTGCAACTGGCGCATCTTGTTCAGCACCACGGTATGGCCCAGGTGGATGTCGGGCGCCGTCGGATCCAGACCCAGCTTGATGCGCAGCGGCCGGCCGGTGCTTTCAGCGCGCTGCAATTTGGTCAGCCAGTCGGCCTGCGGGATCAATTCATCCGCGCCGCGCTGGGTGATCGCCATGGCGTCGCGTACGGCGTCGGAAAGGGGGGGGCGCTGTGGGCTGCCGGAAGTTGAACTCATGGGTTTGGCTTGTTTTCGCGGGGCGTTCGTTATACTTTGCACTTCAATTTTAGTAGGGGGTTCGTGCGGCGAGCCCCTTTTGGAGTGCGGTCGGCTGGTGTCGCGGGCGTGGCTCCTCATGCAGAAATCCAACAGCGCGTGAAGCAGCAATTCATTTCCTCCGGCTTGGCCGTTGCCGATTTCATTCATCGTTATCCGCGGCGCATCACGGCAACACTGGCGCTCCTCATGCTGGGCAGCGCCAGTGGCGCTTTCGCAGTGGCCAAACTGGCGCCGGCCGTACCGGCCGAGCCAATTCGGTTGGTGTCCGAGGACGTGGCCCTGGCGCCCTTGACGGCGCAACTCGACCAGCTCGACAGCCACTCGTTCACGCTGTACCACAGCGCCCGTACCCAGGTGGCTGATTCGCCGGCGAGCCTGCTGGAACGCCTCGGCATCGCCGACCCTCAGGCGTCCGCGTTTTTGCGCCGCGACAAAGTCGCGCGGGATGCCTTGTTCAGCCGTGGCGCCGCCGGACGCGTGGTCAGCGCTGAAGCGGATGACCAGCAGAACCTGAAGCAACTCACAGTGCGCTGGCTGGATGCGAGCGACAACACGCGCTTCAATCGCCTTGTCGTCGAAAAGGCTGCCGAGGGCTTTACGGCGAAGGTTGACAGCGGTGCCCTGGTGCCGGCCGAGCGCCTCGCGAGCGGTGTGGTCGGGCAGGATGCCCTGACTGTCACTGGCGACACGCATCTGCCGGCCGACGTCACGCATCAGCTCTCGGATATTTTCAGCAACGGCCCGGGTACCAAGTCGAACGTTCGCAAGGGTGATCGCTTCGCGTTGGTCTATCAGGTCTGGGAAGCGGACGGCGAAGTGCTGCGCGTCGGGCGCGTGCTGAGCGCCGAACTCACGGCCGGTGGCAAAACCCAGCACGCGGTCTGGTTTGCCGACAAGGGCAGCCGCGGCGATCGGGGCGACTATTACGCGCTCGGCGGCGAGAGCCTGTACAAACCACGCTACGACTTGCCGCTTGGCAAGTTGCGTATCACCAGCGGCTTCGGCTTGCGCGTCCATCCGGTAGCGGGAGCGACGCGCCACCATGAAGGTGTGGACTTGGCCGCGCCCCGCGGCACGCCGGTTCACGCGGTGGCCGACGGACGGGTCGAGTTTGCCGGGGTGCAGCACGGCTACGGCAACGTGGTGTACGTGCAGCATGCGGACGGCCGCGACACCACGGTCTATGGGCACCTCTCGCGCATCGACGTCAAGATGAACCAGCGCATCACGCGCGGCGAACAGATAGGCACGGTGGGTTCCACCGGTATCGCGACGGGCCCGCACCTGCATTTCGAACTGCGCGTCAACGGCAGCCCGATCAATCCGTCGCCGGTCCTGGCCGAGGCGCAGACCGACACGGCCGTGCCCGGCGTCTCGCGCGCCGCTTTTGCCGAACAGTCAGCCGCGATGCTGGGACAGCTTGCGATTGCCGATCAGTTGCGCCCGGGCGGGTTTGAGTAGCGCATCCTTGACATTGAGGCACAAAAAAGCCGCTTTAGAAGCGGCTTTTTTGTGTGGCCCGGATCGACTCGGGTCGGCGACCTGGCAGGCGGCGGGCTACATTTCAGCTTTCCACTGCGAACGACGAGCCGCAACTGCACGTGGTGCAGGCGTTCGGGTTGTCGATGACGAATTGCGCGCCTTGCAAATCTTCGCGGTAATCAATCTCTGCGCCGAGCAGATATTGATAGCTCATGGCGTCGATCAGCAGTTGCACGCCGTTGCGCATGATGGTCAGATCGTCGGCGTTGACGGCCTCTTCAAAGGAAAAGCCGTATTCGAACCCGGAGCAGCCGCCGCCGCGCACGAAAACGCGCAATTTCAAAGCGGGGTTGCCTTCTTCCTCGACCAGTTGGGCCACGCGCGCGGCCGCGCTCTCGGTGAACCGGATGGCTTGGGCGTGCGCTGCGGCGTTGGATGTTTCGGTGGCAGTGGTTTGCATGGTGCTTCTCGATCAGTGGTCGTTGCCGGGCTGCAATTCCAAGTCCAGCGAGCGGTTGGGGTCCAGCGTGGGTTCGGTCGGTTCCTGCGCCGCGACTTGCGGGACTTCAGCGGCTGGTGTCGCGGCGGCTGGCTCTGCATCGCCGGTCAGTGCCGGCAGAAACTCCGGCTGCAGCAGGCCGATCACCACCGCGCCCGGGCGCATTTCCAACGTTTTATACCGCACATCGCCCTCGACGTGCGCGGTGGCCTTCAATTCCAGCACGTCCCCGGCGATCACGGGCCCGACCACCGTGCCGGCAAGATACAAGTGATTGGCGCTGACCCGGCCTTCGACGCGGCCGGACTCGCTCAGGATCAGCGTGCTGTCTGCGCTATCGTCAGCCAGTACGTCGCCGGCAATCCAGCCGTCGATGCGCAACTCGCCCTGGAACGCGCACGGTCCGGCGACTTTCATTCCGGCGCCGATGTGGCTGGGGGTGTGCGGCTGCTTTTTCATGGTCAGCATGGGTCTGGGGTTTCCTTTTCGGGGAATCGGTGCGGTGGGTGCGCTTCGATTGTAAAAAAACCGCGCAGGCCTGTGGCAGCGTGCGCGGTTTTTGGGTTTGGCGAGCAGCCTGAATCAGCGCTTGCTGAACTGCTTGCGCCGGCGCGCCTTGTGGAAGCCGACCTTCTTGCGCTCGACTTCGCGCGCGTCGCGCGTGACGAAACCGGCGGCCGAGAGTTGCGGCTTGAGCGCCGCGTCGTAGTCCATCAGGGCGCGCGTGATGCCATGGCGCACCGCGCCGGCCTGGCCCGACTCACCGCCGCCGCGCACGTTGACCTGGATGTCGAATGCTTCGACGTTGCCGGTCAGCACCAGCGGCTGCTTGCAGATCATGATCGACGTCTGGCGGCCGAAGAATTCTTCGATCGGCTTGTCGTTGACGGTGATCTTGCCCGAGCCTTTTTTCAGAAAGACGCGTGCCACGCTGGATTTGCGTCGACCCGTGCCGTTGTTCCATTCACCCATCATTGCGCGGCTCCTTGGATTTCGAGGACTTTGGGTTGCTGTGCGCTGTGCGGATGTTCGGCACCGCCGTACACCTTGAGCTTCTTGATCATGGCGTAGCCAAGCGGCCCCTTGGGCAGCATGCCCTTCACGGCTTTTTCCAGCGCACGGCCGGGGTGCTTGGCCTGCATGTCGCGAAAATTGGTTTCGCGCAAGCCGCCCGGGTAGCCCGAGTGGCGGTAATACTTCTTGTCGATCAGCTTGTTACCGGTGACCCGGAGCTTGGCCGCATTGATGACGACGATGTAGTCGCCGGTATCGACGTGAGGCGTAAAAATGGCTTTGTGTTTGCCGCGCAAACGGTGGGCAACTTCGCTGGCTACCCGTCCGAGCACCTTGTCGGTGGCGTCGATCACAAACCATTCATGCGTCACGTCAGCGGGTTTGGCGCTTAACGTTTTCATGAATTTCCCTAGGCTAATAAAAGCATTGTGTGAGCCCGAATTCGAGCTCACGGAGGCAGGCCCTTTTCCACGGTCGGTGCTCTTTTTGATCGGAGCCTCTTAGGTGGGATTGATTTTTTGCCGCGGGACCAAAACGCTGCAAAGCTATACATTTTACGATCAAACCAACCCCTGCGGGCGTTTGCGGAAGTCGCGGGACGGTTTGACGCTACGATAGGCGCGTGTTCAGTTATCGCCACGCCTTCCATGTCGGCAACCATGCTGATGTATTGAAACACCTTGCGCTGGTGGCCACGGCGCGTCACCTGATGCAAAAGGATGCGCCGCTGCTGCTGGTGGACACCCATGCGGGCGCGGGCATTTACCGGCTGGATGGCGACATGGCGGCGAAGTCCGGCGAATCGGCCGCGGGTGTCGGGCAGCTTTGGGCACGTTGTTCAGGCAACCCGGGGCAGGCCGCGCGGCCCGTGTCGGCACTGGCGGATTATCTGGACGTGGTGCGTGCATTCAACGCCGGGTCTGCGGCTGCGGCGCCGCGCGTTTATCCGGGCTCGCCGCTGATCCTCTTTCACCTGATGGATTCGCCCGAGCGCGCTGCGGTGCGTGACCGGTTGAAGTTGTTCGAGCTGCATCCGACCGACAGCCGGCTGCTGCGGGAGCACGTGAAGCAGTTGCGTGCCGGCAGCCGCGTGGCGGTGGAGCGATCCGACGGCTTCGAAGCGCTCAAGCGCCTCTTGCCGCCTCCAGCGTCCGGCGGGTCACGACGCGCATTGGTGCTGATCGATCCGTCGTATGAAATCAAGACGGATTACGCGCGCGTGGCGAACGCCGTCGAAGACGCGCTGAAGCGTTTCGCCACTGGCGTGTACTGCGTCTGGTATCCCGTCATCCCGCGCATGGCGGCGCACGAGTTGCCCAGGCGCCTGAAAACGCTGGCCCGCGGCGCCAAGCGTTCTTGGCTTCAAGCCACCTTGGCCGTGGGTACCTCGGCAACGGAGCCGGTGGACACGCGGGAGAAAGCCGCGGGTCGCTCGCGCAATCCGTTGTCGGCCAGCGGCATGTTCATCGTCAATCCGCCGCACACGCTTGAAGCCAGTCTGCGAGAGGTGTTGCCTCAGGTGATGCGCGCCCTGGCTCAAGGTGCGGGCGCACGCTGGACGGTGGAGTGCGGCAATTGACGCCGCGCGGTTGGTTCAGCTTCTGCCGACGCATCCGCGCTGCGTTCACGGGCGCAGCGGTGGGGCGAGCGGACTCAGGGACCGAACTTGACGCCCGGGTGCAGCGCGGCGATCACGGTGTCGGGCGTGTTCGGCGCCAGCGCATGCAGCACCACGATGTCGTGCCCGCGGCGCAGCATGCCGAGTGCCTTGGCGGCCGCCTTGCTCAGATCGATGATGCGCCCCCCAACGAATGGCCCGCGATCGTTGATGCGCACCACCACCTGCTTGCCGGTGCGCGGGTTCTTCACCAGAACTTTGGTGCCAAACGGCAGCGTCTGGTGCGCGGCGGTGAATTCGTCCTGGTCGAAGCGTTCACCGTTGGCGGTGGTCTGGCCGTGGAAGCCCGGGCCGTACCAAGAGGCCATGCCGCGTTCCAGCAGGCGACCGGGCTTGAGTCCGAGGCCCGTGGGCGGGCTGTGCCTTTTCAGGTAATCGCTGAGAGGCGCATCCGGCAGGTCGGCATCTGCCGTGTTGTATGTGCCGTCCGGCAAGTAGCCGCACGCCGTGCTGTTGACGCCGGCCAGTGCGCTGCAGACAATCCGAGCCGAGCGGCTCTGCTGCAAGGATGAATAGGCGGAAGTGTCAGGCGAAGTTGTCTGCGCGAACAACGGCACGGAGGCCAACGAGAGGACGCCGACAAGTACTGCATGTTGCAGGGCGCCCAAAGGCAGACGGTTTGCACTTCCTGAAGCCGGCGTTCGACATCGAGTCGTGCCGGGAGGCGTGTCCCGTTTCATTCAAGCCATTTTATTGGCGTTGGTTGACTTGGCAACCACTTTTTCAATTCCTTGGCCGTTTTAGACATAAAGCTCTATTACGCATCGCCGTCTCATATGGCAGAGGGAATCAAGCGTGGGGTGCGCACGCATCGCGCACGGATGTGCGGCGCGAGTTTGCCGAGTCTGCGACCCGGTGTCAGCGGTTTCGGCGCCGCGGTCGGTGATGAGTTCGCTGGGAATGTCCGTGGTTATTGCGCTGGCAAGTGCAGGCGCTCACACAGCGCCAGCGTGGGCGCCGCCTGATTGACCGTGTAGAAGTGCAGCGCCGGCGCGCCGCCTTCGATCAAGTGGGTGCAGAGCCGCGCCATGACGTCGACACCCAGCGCTCGGATCGCGTCCACGTCGTCGCCCAGGCTTTGCAGGCGCAACCGCAACCAGCGCGGGATTTCGGCGCCGCAGTTGGCGGCAAAGCGCAGCAGCCCGGAATTGCTGGTGATCGGCATGATGCCCGGGACGATGGGGATGCCGAGTCCAAGCCCGCGCACTTCGTCGACGAAGTGGAAGTAGGCGTCGGCGTTGAAGAACATCTGCGTCACCGCGACGTCGGCGCCGGCGCGCACTTTGGCGACCAGCGCCGCGAGGTCGGTCCGCAGCGATTCCGCTTGCGGATGCACTTCGGGATAGCACGCCGCGTAAATTCGGAAGTGGTCACCGGTCTCGGCGCGGATGAACGCGATCAGGTCGCTGGCGTAGCGGAATTCGCCGCCGCCGCCGTAGCCGCTCGGCAAATCACCGCGCAGCGCCACCAGCCGTTTGACGCCCATGCGTCGCAAGTGGTCGAGTTGCGTGGCCACGTTGGCGCGCGTGGCGCCGATACACGAGAAGTGGCAGGCCACTTCCATGCCTTCGGCCAGGATCTCGGCGACTGCGGCAAAGGTACCGCCGCGCGTGGAGCCACCCGCGCCATACGTCACCGAACAATACTCCGGGCGCAGTGCGTAAAGCTGCTGGCGTGTCACGCGCAGCTTTTCCACGCCGGCGGGTGTTTTCGGCGGAAAAAACTCAAAGCTGATGGGCAGGGTCATGGCGGGAGTGCGCTGGGGTTTGCTCGGCGGGGGCGGGCCGGGGACGGCAGGTGCCGGTCAGTCGCCGACCCGGACCGCAGGCGCCTGCGCGTTCAATACCGGTAGGCGTTGGACTTGTACGGACCTTCAACCTTGACGTCGATGTAGTCCGCTTGGGCCTTGGTCAGCTGCGTGAGCTTCACGCCCAGCTTGGTGAGCTGCAGGCGCGCCACTTTTTCGTCCAGATGCTTGGGCAGCACGTAGACCTGGCCCGCCTTGTAACTGGCCTGCTTGGTGAAAAGCTCAATTTGCGCCAATGTCTGGTTGGCAAAACTGGAACTCATTACGTAGCTCGGATGCCCCGTGGCGCAGCCCAGGTTCACCAAGCGTCCCTTGGCGAGCAGGATGATGCGCTTGGACGGTTGCTTGCCCTGGCGCGGGAAGATCACGTGATCGACTTGTGGCTTGATCTCTTCCCAGCGGCACTTTTCCTCCAGCAACGCGACGTCGATTTCGTTGTCGAAGTGGCCGATGTTGCAGACGATGGCCTGGTCTTTCATCGCCGCCATGTGGGCGTAGGTGATCACGTCGCGGTTGCCGGTGCAGGTGACGAAGATGTCGGCCTGGCTTGCGGCATCGTTCATGGTGACCACGCGGAAGCCCTCCATCGCCGCCTGCAGCGCGCAGATCGGGTCCACTTCGGTCACCCACACCTGCGCCGAGAGCGCGCGCAGCGCTTGGGCGCAGCCCTTGCCCACGTCGCCGTAGCCGCACACCACGGCCACCTTGCCCGCGATCATCACGTCGGTGGCGCGCTTGATGCCGTCCACCAGCGATTCGCGGCAGCCGTAGAGGTTGTCGAACTTGCTCTTGGTGACTGAATCGTTCACGTTGATGGCGCGCACTTTCAGCGTTTTGTGCGCTTCCATGTGCAGCAGGCGGTGCACGCCAGTGGTGGTCTCCTCGGTCACGCCGATGATGTTTTTCAGGCGTCGGCTGTACCAGGTGGGGTCCTCCTTCAGCTTGGCCCGGATCGTGGCGTAGAGAATTTTTTCTTCGGCGGTGGTCGGTTTGGCCAACGCCTTGGCATCTTTTTCGGCGCGCGCGCCCAGGTGGATCAGCAGCGTCGCGTCGCCACCGTCGTCCAGGATCATGTTCGGGCCTTCGGTTTTGCTGCCCTTGGCGCCGAATTCAAAAATGCGGTGGGTGAATTCCCAGTACTGTTCCAGCGACTCGCCCTTGATGGCGAATACCGGCGTGCCTTCGGCGGCGATCGCCGCGGCCGCGTGGTCCTGCGTCGAGAAAATGTTGCACGAGGCCCAGCGCACGTCGGCGCCCAGCGCCTGCAGGGTTTCGATCAGCACGGCGGTCTGGATCGTCATGTGAATCGATCCGGCGATGCGCGCGCCTTTCAGCGGCTTCTTGGCGGCGTATTCCTTGCGAATCGCCATCAAACCGGGCATTTCGGTTTCGGCGATGGCGATTTCCTTGCGGCCCCAGCCGGCTAAAGCTGCGTCGGCAATTGCCTGATCGGCTTTCAGGAGGTGTTTGGAAGAGAGCGAAGCGTCCATGGTTTTCTCCAGTGCATACTTTTGAAAACCCACGCTGGGGCGCGTGACTCGCTGCCGCGCAAAGCGTGGGCGAGCGTCGTTGCAAGAATGATGTGCCCGAGCCTTGCGCCTGGCGGATAACCGGCGCTGCAACGCTCCTCGGATTGACCGCGAATTATAGAAGCGCAGCGATAATTGAACACTTTGCGCAGCACGTGGTCGCAAGGTCCCTGCGGGTGGCTCGAAGACGCTGCGCCGGAGTTCGCAGATCTTGTCTTACACCAAAGAAACGGCGCGCCGCCGCACGTTCGCCATCATTTCCCACCCGGACGCCGGGAAAACCACGCTGACCGAAAAGCTGCTGCTGTTTTCCGGCGCAATCCAGATCGCCGGCAGCGTGAAAGCGCGCAAGGCGACGCGCTACGCCACCAGTGACTGGATGGAAATCGAGAAGCAGCGCGGCATTTCCGTGGCTTCCAGCGTGATGCAGATGAGCTACCGCGACTATGTGGTGAACCTGCTGGATACGCCCGGCCACAAGGATTTTTCCGAAGACACGTACCGCGTGCTCACGGCGGTCGATTCGGCGCTGATGGTGATCGACGCCGCCAATGGCGTGGAAGAGCAGACGCGCCGCCTGATCGAAGTTTGCCGCCAGCGCGACACGCCGATCATCACGTTCATCAACAAGATGGACCGCGAAGTGCGCGATCCGCTGGAGCTGATGGATGAAGTCGAGCGTGAGCTCGGCATGCCGTGCTGCCCCGTCACTTGGCCGGTGGGCTCGGGCAAGCATTTCGGCGGCATCATCGACTTGCGCCACCAGGCCATGACGGTGTTCGAGGCCGGTACCGAAAAGCGCCCGCATGAATTCGAAGTGCTGCCGCTTGCGGATGGCACCGTGCTGCAGGCCCGCTTTGGTGTGTATTTCGACGAGGCGCTGGAGGGCATGGATCTGGCGGTCGGCGCTTCCGCCAAGTGGGACCACGACGCGTTTCTTGCAGCCAAGCTCACCCCGGTGTTCTTCGGTTCCGGCCTGAACAATTTCGGCGTCAAGGAGGTGCTCGATGCCGTGGTCGACATGGCGCCGCCGCCGCGGCCGCGCCGAGCGTTCACGAGTGCGGAGGGGCGGCTGCAGGAGACCACCGTGCAGCCAGCCGATGAAGGGTTCTCCGGCGTGGTGTTCAAGGTACAGGCCAACATGGACGCGCACCACCGCGACCGCATCGCGTTTGTCCGCATCGCCTCGGGTAAATACACGCCCGGCATGAAAATGAAAGTGCAGCGCACCGGCAAGGAGTTGCGCCCAACCAGTGTGGTCACTTTCATGAGCCAACGGCGCGAGGCCGTGAACGAAGCCTATGCGGGTGACATCATCGGCTTCACCATCCACGGCGGCGTGCAGCTGGGCGACAGCATCACCGACGGCCCCGACTTGCGATTCACCGGCCTGCCGTTCTTCGCGCCGGAAATGTTCCGCACCGTGGTGCTCGAGGATCCGCTGCGCACCAAGCAGTTGCAGCAGGGGCTGGAACAACTGGGCGAAGAGGGGGCGATCCAGGTGTTCAAGCCCGATGCCGGCGGCAACATGCTGCTGGGCGCGGTCGGGCAGTTGCAGTTCGAGGTGGTCCAGCATCGCCTGAAAACCGAATACAACTGCGCCATCCGGCTGGACGGCAGCCAATACACCGGCGCGCGCTGGATTACCGCGGACAGCCCGGAGCACTTGCGTGAATTCGAGGACGCCTACCCGTTGCGCATGGCGCACGACGCGGCCGCCGCCCTGGCCTATCTGTGCACTTCGCCGTACGACGTGCGCCTAGCGCAGGAGCGCTTTCCCAAAATCAATTTCCATCCGCTGCGCGAGCACGCCGGCATGGCCCTGGTGAACGCCTGACTGCGGGGCGCGCCCGATTGCGGCTTTGAGACTGTGCCCGGTCAGCTGGGTGGGGTGGTCGCGGTGACCGGGATCGCGTTCGGGTTTTCCTCGCACGGCTACAGTCCCTGACATCCTGCATCACGCAGCGAAGCACGGGGAACGGAACATGAGCGCCACACGGCCGGGTGAATATCTTGAAGACCAGCACCATCGAATCGACGATGGCATCAAGCCGGTGGCGGACGGTGCGGGCGACTGGAAGGCACTGGCGGCATCGCTCGCGCTGCTGCGACTGCACCTCTATCTCGAAGAACAAATCCTGTTCCCGGTGCTGGAGAAAACCGGCCTGATGATGCCGGTGTTCGTGATGAAGCGCGAACATGGCCAGATGTGGCCGACGCTCGCCAAGCTGACGGAAGCGTGCAAGGCCCAGGGCTCGCTCGACACCGTACGGGCGGACTGCGACGAGCTGTACAAGCTGCTGCGCATTCACAACCCGAAAGAGGAACAAATCGTTTACACCGCAGCCGATGCGCTGGGTGCAAAAGGCGCGGACGAGCACATGGTGGCCACGCTGGACGCGGCCGATGCACCCGACGATTGGGTGTGCGCCATGGCGCCGCACTGAGCGCCGAGGCACCGGCGGCGGCGCATGTCACGGCGGCAGACGCCGCGGCGGTTTCACCCGCGAACGCGCACGCACCCGGGTTCGCGGCGTTCACACGTCGTATTGGCGCACTGACGCGGCCTCGGTCGCTTTCGCGGCACTGATCAGCTCGGCCGCGTTCACTTGGTAGTTCTGCGGCCCGCGCGACGCCACCTTGAGCGCGCCGATGTGGTTGCCCAGCGCCGCGCAGCGCGGCAGCGCCCAACCCTGTTCCAGGCCAAACAGCAAGGCACCGCGCCAGGCGTCGCCGCAGCCCGTGGGATCGACTGGATCGGCGACGGTAACGCCGGGAATGTGCGTTTTCGCGCCTTGCTCCCACAGGTCGCAGCCGTGTTCGCCCAGCGTCACCACCAGCCCGCGCACCCGGCGCGAGAGCGCCGCCAGGTCGATGCCCATGCGGTCGCACAGCATCTTGCCTTCGTAATCGTTGACCGTGACCCAGGTGGCGAGATCGACGAAATGCGCGAGAGCGGCGCCGTCGAACATCGGCAGGCCCTGCCCGGGATCGAAAACGAACGGGATGCCGGCGGCGTGGAACTGCTCGGCGTGCTGCAGCATGGCGTCGCGCCCGTCGGGCGAGATGATGCCGAGGTGGATGTCACCGGCCGCGGGCACGCGGTTGACGTGCGCCTGCGCCATGGCGCCCGGATGGAACGCGGTGATCTGGTTGTTGTCGCGATCGGTCACGATCATGGCCTGCGCGGTGTAGGTGTCGGCCACCTCGCGCACCCATTGGGTGCTGATCCCCTGTGACTTGAGGCGCGCCAAGTAATCCGCGCCGTCCACGCCCACGGTGGCCATCGGCAGCGGCGTGCCGCCCAGTTGCCGCAGGGCGTAGGCGATGTTGCCGGCGCAGCCGCCGAAATCGCGGCGCAGGCTCGGCACCAGAAATGAGACGTTCAGGATCTTCAGCTGGTCGGGCAGGATTTGCTCGGCAAAGCGCCCCGGAAATCCCATGATGGTGTCGAACGCCAGAGAGCCGCAAATGAGGGTTGCCATGGAGGTAAGAATCGAATGGGAGCCGCCTGCTGGACAGGCGGCTCAAGGATAGAAAGCGGCCACTCGGTAGCTGGTGATCGCTTCAGGGTGGGCCACGCCCGCGATGTGCAGGGCGCGCGTGGCGTCGAATTCGCCGTGCGCCTTCAAGGTGGCGGGGGCATCCAGTTCGGTCGCCTGGATCACCCGGCGCACCAGCACGTGCCCCTGGATGTCCGAGAGCGTCAGTTGAAACGCGGGCATGGCGACGGCCACGTCAGCGCTGTTGCGCACGCTCAGGTCGAAGCGAAACGTATCCGCGTCGATCGCCTTGAAGTCGGAGCCGTCGATGGCGATGGCATTCAGCATCCGGTACGGTTGCACCGTGCACCCCAGCGGCGCGCACAGCGCGCCGAGCGCCGGTGCGAGGGGCGGAACACGAGCGGCCAGCCAGTTGCGTTCGTGCAGCACCCATTGCGCGGCCAGGGCCGCAATCAACAGCGGCAACGCGATCCACAGCAGCGCCCGTACGATCGAAGAATCCCAGAAGCGATGCACTTTCGGCTGGCGGACGAAGGCCGGGATCACATTCGACGTACTGCGGGCGGCGTGTTCCAGCGAGGGAATGCGTACCGACGCGAACGGATCCTGTCCCAGGGCCGGCTCCTCGCGGGATGGCGGCGCCGGCGGCATCTCGGGCGTCATTGGCGACGCACCTACCCAATCGAACGAATCGGCTGCTGTTGGGCCGTCGTCCATGCGGAAACTGGGTTCGTGGGGTCCACCGCGAAGCGCGGTCGGTGCGTTCACGGCGAAGCGGTTCTCCGGCGGGCTTCCGGGGTCTGCGGAGAGGGCGGAGAACACATCGAGCGCCGCGACGGGGACCGGTGCGGCGGTTTGCCGCTCGGCTTCCTGCCGTTCAGCTTCCAGACGCACCGCGATGGAGGGCTCTTCCGGTTCCATCAAAACGGTGGGCTGGAAGTCGACTTCAGCTGCCGGCGCGCTGGGTTCGAACCCTTGCTCGATTTCGCTTTCTGGCGTCGACTGCGGCGTGTCTGGGGCTGGATCCTCGGCGCGGAAGGCGAGAGGTACGTCATTCTTGACGGACGGGTCGCGCGCGGGCGGCCGGTCGATCAGATGGGCCTGGCCATCGAACAATTCACCACAGTGTCCGCAGCGTACCCAGCCAGCCGCGATGCGGAGTTGATCCGGGACCACCTTGAAGGCGGTCTGACACGAGGGGCAGCGCGTGATCATGACGTTTTAGGGGCGCCGGCGGATTACGCCTGCATGCCGGTCAGCAGAACCCAACCGTCCTCCTGGTCGCTCGCCGTGAGCGTCATCCACGGTTGGTAGGCGCGCTGCAGCTCCTCGATCTGGCGCTCGAGGATGCCGGCTAGCGCCAGCGTTCCCCGCGGCTTGACGTGCCCGCACAGCAGCGGTGCCAGCACCTTGAGCGGCGTGGCCAGAATGTTGGCATAGACCGCATCGTAGAGGCCGTGCGCCTGCTCCGGCAAGCCCGTCCGAATCCGGACACGGTTGGTGATGGCATTCTCGTGCGCGGCTCCGACCGCCGCCGGATCGATGTCCACGGCGTCCACGGCGGCCGCACCAAAAAGCACGGCGGCGATTGCCAGGATGCCCGACCCGCAGCCGTAATCCAGCGCGCGCCACCCCTCGGGCGGATGCGCTGCGATCCAGCGCAGGCACATGCGCGTGGTCGGGTGCGTGCCGGTGCCGAACGCCAGTCCCGGGTCGAGCCGAATGACTTTTTTGGCCTGGGCCGGCGCTTGGCGCCAACTCGGGACGATCCAGAAGTCGGGCGTGATGGCCACCGGATGGAACTGGGATTGCGTCAGGCGCACCCAATCCAGTTCGGGCACTGGCTCGATCGCGGCGACGGTGCAACCAGCGAAGAAATCCTGCAACGCGAGCAGCCGGCCGGCGTCTTGGGCAGCGGCCAGATCCGGGAACAGCGCGCTCACTTGCGTGCGCGGCCAGCTTTGTCCGGTCTCGGGCAGACCCGGCTCGCCGAACAATGCGCGCTCGGCCGCGCTGTCGGCATCGGCATCCTGCGTGCTGATGCTCACGGCGTCCAGTGCCTGCAGGGCGTCGCTCACGGTATCCACCGCGTACTGCGCACAAACCAACCGCAATTCAAACATCGGGTGACAACAAAGTGGTGCCGGCTCGGGCTTGCGGCGCACGGGTTGCTCCTCGTTCGCGCCGAAGGTGATTACCGTTGGTGGCTCGCGAGCCAGCCTTCGAGGTAGTTGATGCTGACGCCGCCTTCGACAAAACGGGCGTCCACCAGCAACTCCTGGTGCAACGGAATGTTGGTCTTGATGCCTTCGATCACGGTTTCCATCAGCGCCGTGCGCATGCGCGCAATGGCTTGCTCGCGGGTATCGCCGTAGGCGGTGATCTTGCCGATCATCGAATCGTAATAGGGCGGCACGACATAGTTGCTGTACACGTGCGAATCGACCCGGATGCCGGGGCCGCCGGGCGGGTGCCAAAGCGTGATGCGGCCGGGCGACGGCATCAGGTTGAATGGGTCTTCCGCGTTGATGCGGCATTCGATCGCATGACCGCGCAGTGGAATCTGGCGCTGCGTGAACGGCAATTTTTCACCCGCGGCAATCAGGATCTGGTGGCGCACGATGTCGATGCCCGTGACCCATTCGGTCACCGGGTGCTCGACCTGCAGGCGCGTGTTCATTTCAATGAAGTGAAACTCGCCGTTCTCGTACAGGAATTCGAACGTTCCTGCGCCGCGGTAGCCGATTTTCTTGCAGGCTGCCACGCAGCGTTCGCCGATTTTCTCGATCAGCCGGCGCGGGATGCCGAAGGCTGGCGCTTCTTCCAGGATTTTCTGGTGGCGCCGCTGCATGGAGCAGTCCCGCTCCCACAGGTAGACCGCGTGGCCGTGCTGGTCGGCCAGGATCTGAATTTCGATGTGGCGCGGGTTCTGGAGGAACTTCTCCATGTAGACCGACGGGTTGTTGAACGCCGCAGCCGCTTCGGCCTGGGTGGTCTGGATCGCGCTCACCAGCGCCGCTTCGGTATGCACCACGCGCATGCCGCGCCCGCCGCCGCCACCCGAGGCCTTGATCATGATCGGGTAGCCGATCGCCTTGGCCATGCGCCGCATGGCCACCGGGTCTTCGGGCACCGGGCCGTCCGAGCCCGGAACGCACGGCACGCCGGCTTTCGTCATGGCGCGCTTGGCCGAAATCTTGTCACCCATCATGCGGATCGCTTCGGGCGTCGGGCCGATGAAAGCAAAACCGCTTTTTTCCACGCGCTCGGCGAAATTGGCGTTCTCGCTCAGGAAACCGTAACCGGGGTGGATGGCTTCAGCGTCCGTCACTTCGGCGGCCGCGATGATGGCCGGCATGTTGAGGTAGCTGTCGGTCGATCGTGCCGGGCCGATGCACACGGCTTCGTCAGCCAGCTTGACGTATTTGGCATCCTTGTCGGCCTCGGAATACACCATGACCGCCTTGACGTCCAGTTCGCGACACGCGCGCTGGATGCGCAGCGCGATTTCCCCACGGTTGGCAATCAGAAGTTTTTTGAACATAAGCACCCTTGCGGCACATGGCCTGCGCGCCCCGGCGCGCCGATCAATGTGCTGGACTTGCCTGCGACCGAACGGCGCGTTGGGCGAGCCCGATTTGCTGGAAATCCGCCCTCGGCGGCGCGGGTTATTCGATCACGAAGAGCGGTTGGCCATATTCAACCGCGTCCCCGTTCTCGCTCAGGACCTGGGTGACCGTCCCGGCTTTTTCGGCGTTGATCTCGTTCATGATCTTCATCGCTTCGATGATGCAAAGGACGTCGCCCTCTTTCACTTTCTGTCCGATTTCCACCAGCGGGTTGCCATCGGCGCTGGCCGAGCGGTAGAACGTGCCGACCATGGGGGACTTGACGACGAACCCGCTCTCGCCTTCTGCGGCGGCCGCGGGCGTCGCGGGTACCGCAGCCTGGGCGATGGGTGCACCGGCGGCAACCGGCAAAACCATGGGCGCTGCGGCGATGGCGGGCGCGGCAACCGCCGGGTTCGCCTTGACGATACGGACTTTTCCTTCGGCTTCGGTAATTTCCAGTTCCGAGATGTCGGATTCCGACACCAGGTCGACCAGGGTTTTGAGTTTGCGCAGATCCATGTCGGGCACGTTTTCCTTAAGATGCCGCGATTTTAGTGCAACTGGCTTCGATAAGCCCGGAATTGCGCTTTAAAAAATCTCATGCCATCCATCGGCTCAGATCGGCTGCGCTCAACTCACCCAGCTTCCGGTGGCGGATGGCGCCATCGGCGTCGAAGAACACGCTAAACGGCAATGCACCGGCGTTATTACCCAGCTTCCTCGTCAAATCGACGCCGTCAGCGCCGGCCATGGCAATCGTGTAATGTACTGGCGTGCGCTGCAGGAATCGCTTGACGGCCTCGGGCTGGTCGACAGCCAAGCCCAGAATATTCAACTTGGATTTGCCAATTTGTTGGTAAAAGCCGTCAATCAGCGGCATTTCCTTCACGCATGGCGGGCACCACGTGGCCCAGAAGTTGATGATGAGCGGTCGTCCCTTGAAGTCGGCCAGGCGGATCGGCTTGCCGTCGATGGCGGGGAAGCTTTGGGACCAAAGGTCACCTGCCTGTGGTCCACGAAGCGAAAAGTGGCGCGTAGCGACGGCGGCACCCACGGCGGCCGCGGCGCCGGCGAAAGCCACCAACGCCCAACGGCGAGTCGTCACCATGGAACCATGGGTTTTTGCTGCAGGCGGCGGAGCGTCGTGGCGGCCGGTCATGAGGTTGCCTCCTGCGCCAGGCGCGCCTGCAACGCGTCCCGGCTCCCGAGTACCGGCGGTTTGCCCGCTCGCGTTTTGAGTGTGCCACGCAAGTCGTCGTAATCGTGCACCATCAAGTGCACGCCGATGTCTTCGGCGAGATCACGGCAAGGGGTTGAAAAGCTCAGCACTTCGATGGTCGCGCCACGAACGCCTGGCATGGACTGAACGGCATAGCGGATGTCGTGGTTCACCAGCGCCAGCTCGGCTGCCTTCGGGTCGTCGCAGAACAGTTGCAAATGAATGTCCGTGCGACGCGTGGCCGTGCCGTTCCAGACCGCGCCGCAGACGTAGGGCCGAAATTCCGCCAGTCGATCCATCCACGCGAGTGCCAGGCGCCTGAGCGCGGCCAACTCGGCACCCTGGGTTTCTGCATGGAACAGCGCGATGTGATCGCGCACATGCGCCTCGATCAAATCGTTGTCCGGCAGGGCCGCGCGCGGTGGAGCGCCCACAGTGTCGCGAGCGCGTGCCTTGGCGGCGCCGTAGCTCATGCCGTCGTCGACGATCAGGCGCGCCGCTTCGGCGGCAATGGTCTCAAGCAGTGCGGTCATGGCAGGAATTTTGCCGCGTTGCGGCGGACGGGGTGTGGCCACTCGTCGGGCGCTGCATAGAATTCCCTCGATGCACATTCACATCCTGGGCATCTGCGGTACGTTCATGGGAGGGCTCGCGGCACTCGCGCGCGAGGCCGGGCACCGTGTCACGGGTTGCGACGCTGGGGTCTACCCGCCAATGAGCGACCAGTTGCGCGCCCTGGGCATCGATTTGATCGAGGGGTACGGCACGGAACAGCTCGGGCTGAAGCCCGACTTGTTCGTGATCGGCAATGTGGTTTCGCGCGTGCACTCGGCCGCTGGCCTGCCGAAATACCCGTTGATGGACGCCATCATGGATGCGGGCGCACCTTATACCAGCGGGCCGCAGTGGCTGGCGGAACACATCTTGCGCGGTCGGCACGTGCTGGCGGTGGCCGGCACCCACGGCAAAACCACCACCACGTCGATGCTCACGTGGGTCCTGGAAGAGGCCGGGCTCAATCCCGGCTTCCTGATTGGCGGCGTGCCGCTGGATTTTGGCGTTTCGGCCCGCCTCGGATCGCCCGTTGCCGGGCAAGCGCGCCCGCTGTTCGTGATCGAGGCCGACGAATACGACACCGCATTCTTTGACAAGCGCAGCAAGTTCATTCATTACCGTCCGCGGACCGCGGTGCTCAACAATCTGGAATTCGACCACGCCGACATCTTCGATGATCTCGCGCAGATTGAACGCCAATTTCATCATTTGGTACGCACGGTGCCACCCGCCGGCCGGGTCGTGGTGAACGATCTCGAAGAAAGCCTGGCGCGCGTGTTGAACCAGGGCTGCTGGAGCAAGCGCTGCAGTTTCGGCACGCCAACCAGCGATTTTTGTGCCGTCGGGCCGGCATCTGACTTCGAGGTTCTGCACCATGGTCGCGCGGCGGGTCGGGTTCGATGGGCGCTTTCCGGCGTGCACAACCAGCTCAACGCTCTGGCGGCCATTGCCGCGGCAGAGGACGTCGGGGTGGCGCCCGATCGCGCGTGCGCCGCGCTCGGCGCGTTTCACAACGTACACCGGCGCATGGAAGTGCGCGGCACCATTGCGTGTGGCGCTGGACGACAACCCATCACCGTGTACGACGATTTTGCCCATCACCCCACCGCGATCCGCACCACGCTGGACGGCTTGCGCGACCGGCTGGATGCGGAAGGCAAGGCGTCGGAGCGCATCCTGGCGGTGTTCGAACCGCGCAGCAACACCATGAAGCTCGGCACCATGAAAAGCCAGCTTCCGTGGGCGCTTGCGCACGCTGATCTGGCGTTTTGCCACGCCGGCGGCCTGGACTGGGATGCGGCGGCGGTCTTGGCGTCGATGGGTGCGCGGGCCCACGTGACCACCCGCCTGGACGACGCGGTTCAGGCAGTGGTCGCGGCAGCGCAATCGGGCGACCACGTGGTGTGCATGAGCAACGGCAGTTTCGGCGGTATCCACCAGAAATTGATCCGGGCGCTCGAACGCCGAGCGGGCTGATGCAGCGCTGGCCAACATGGCTGATGCCGGGTTACGTCTCGCGCCGCGCGTGCACTTGCGGCTTTGCCCCGATGCGTGTTCCGCATCCGCTTGACGCTGAATCACCATGACCCATGTCTTTTTGCTCGTGCTCGATCTGGGCGGCACGCTGGTTTTCGCCATCAGCGGCGCGCTGGCCGCGGTTCGGCACCGGCTGGACGCGTTCGGCGTCATGGTCTTGGCGTTTGCGGCAGGCAATGCGGGTGGTGTCACCCGCGATCTGCTGATCGGCGCGGTGCCCCCCCGCGGCGATCGCCAACTGGGGCTACCTCGCCGTGTCGATCCTTGCCGGCTGGCTGGTGTTCTACGGCCACCGCTGGGTGCAGCGCTTCGATCAGCCGGTGCTTTGGCTGGACGCCGTAGGGCTCGCGTTCTTTGCGGTCGCGGGTGCGCAGAAGGCGCTGACTTACGGACTGGACCCTATCGCCGCCGCCTTGTTGGGCATGCTGACCGGCGTGGGCGGCGGCATGTTGCGCGATGTGCTGGTGCGCGAGATCCCCACCGTTTTGCGCTCTGATTTCTATGCGCTGGCCGCGCTCGCGGGTGCCGGTATCGTGGTGGCCGCGAATGCGTTCGGGCTGCCGGCCGGGGCGGCTGCACTCGCGGGTGGCTTGCTGTGTTTCTTCTTGCGCGCCATGGCCATTCATTACGGCTGGCACCTGCCGCGTGCGTTGCGTGGCCATGCCGTGACCGAGCGCCCGAGCCAGCGGCCGCGGCGCTGATCTGCGCCGCATTCTCGGGTCAGGATTCCTGCTGACGCGGTTCGAACGGAGCCGGTTCGGACGCTGAGGTCGCGTGTCTCAAACTGACTGAACGTCGGTTGCGGCTTCTTTCTCGGTGCTGGCCGGAACGATCTGCCGACGTGCCCGGACCGATTCGGCCAGGATTTTCAGGATTTCTTGCGAACCTTCCCAGCCGACGCAGGCGTCGGTGATGCTCTTGCCGTATTCGAGTTGGCTCACCGGGTCCTTGCCCGGCGTGAATTTCTGTGCGCCGTCGTAGATGAAGCTTTCCACCATGGCGCCGAAAATACAGCGTGAGCCGGCGCTCACTTGGGCTGCGATGCTGCGCGCCACTTCGATCTGGCGCTCGTACTGCTTGTGGCTGTTACCGTGGCTCGCATCGATCATGATGCGCTGCGGCAGCCCGGCCGCGCTCAGCGCTTCGCAGGCAGATCGGACACTGGCCGGATCGTAGTTGGGCGTTTTCTTGCCGCCGCGCAAGATGATGTGGCAATCCTTGTTGCCCTTCGTGTGCACGATGGCGACCTGGCCGTTCTTGTGCACCGACAGGAAGTGGTGCCCGTGCGCGGCGGCTTCAATTGCGTCGAGTGCGATCCGGATGCCACCGTCGGTGCCATTTTTGAAGCCGATCGGCGCGGACAAACCCGATGCGAGCTCGCGGTGAATCTGGCTTTCGGTGGTGCGTGCGCCAATGGCGCCCCAGGAAATCAGGTCGCCGATGTATTGCGGCGAAATCACGTCGAGGAATTCGCTGCCAGCGGGCAAGCCGATGCGGTTGATTTCGATCAGCAACTCGCGTGCGATGCGCAGGCCTTCGTCGATGCAGTAGCTCTCGTCCAGATAGGGATCGTTGATCAGGCCTTTCCAGCCCACCGTCGTTCGCGGCTTTTCAAAGTAAACCCGCATCACGATTTCCAGGTCCTTGGCGTAGAGGTCGCGCAGCGGCTTCAGGCGGCGCGCGTAGTCCTTGGCGGCCACCGGATCGTGGATCGAGCATGGCCCGATGACAACCAGCAGGCGATCGTCCTTGCCGGCGATCAGGCGGCGTATCGCTTTGCGCGTGTCGCTCACCAGTGTCTCGATGGTGGTGCCGCGAATGGGAAAGAAGCGAATCAAATCTTCAGGGGGGGGGAGCAAGGTGATCTCACGGATACGTTCGTCGTCGGTGCGCCCAGTGCGCGTTTGCGGATTGAGGGGGGTTGCGGTGGGCGCGTAGATTGCTTTGGGAGTCATGGCGGATTTCGGGGGGTGTCAATCGATTTGTCTTGGGCCAATAAAAAAACCGCCGAGCGGATGCTTCGGCGGTTTCTTTGAAGGGCTGCGTTACGACTTCGTGCTTCAGCCTCTCATCCGCCGACGGACCGAGAACCAAAAGTAGAAATAAAACGCAACGTGCTTCATATCGCAGGTGAATGTAGCACAACAACGCACTAAAGCGCCGGTGCCGGGTGCGCAGCGCGCTGCATCTGTGGCGTTGCCCATACACTTTGCCCATGCACATTTACCTTGTAGGCGGTGCGCTGCGCGATCGGTTGCTGGGTTTGCCGGTCCAGGATCGGGATTGGGTTGTGGTGGGTGCGACGCCCGAGCAAATGACGGCACGCGGCTTCGTTCCGGTAGGCAAGGATTTCCCGGTTTTTCTGCATCCGGACACGCACGAGGAATACGCGCTGGCACGCACCGAGCGCAAGAGCGGTCACGGCTACAAGGGATTTACGGTTTTTGCCGATCCGGCCGTCACGCTGGAAGACGATCTGGCGCGGCGTGACCTGACCATCAACGCGATCGCCGCACCCGCCGATTGGGATGGCCGCGCTACGGCACTGCTCGTGGATCCGTTCGGCGGCCAACGCGATTTGCAAGCCAAGGTGCTGCGCCACGTGACCGAAGCGTTTCGAGAAGATCCGGTGCGGATCTTGCGCGTGGCCCGTTTTGCCGCGCGCTTCCACGATTTCACGGTGGCCCCCGAGACCCTGGTGCTGATGCACAGCATGGTGATGGCTGGCGAGGTGGCTCATCTGGTGGCCGAGCGCGTCTGGCAGGAGCTGGCGCGTGGTCTGATGGAAGCGCAGCCTGCGCGCATGTTCGACGTGCTGCGCGCCTGTGGGGCGTTGGCGGTGGCGCTGCCTGAATTGGATCGGCTCTGGGGCGTGCCGCAGCGCGCCGATTACCACCCCGAAGTGGACACGGGCGTGCACGTGATGATGGTGCTGCAAATGGCCGCGCGCCTGAATGCGCCGCTGGCGGTGCGCTGGGCCTGCGTGATGCACGACTTGGGCAAGGGCACCACGCCGGCCGACGTGTTGCCGCGCCACATCGGCCACGACATGCGTGGCGTGCCGCTGGTGCGTTCGGTCGGCAAGCGCCTGCGCGTGCCGCGCGAATGCAGCGAGTTGGCCGAGTTGGTGGCGCGCGAGCACGGGAATATCCACCGCAGTCCTGAGTTGGGCGCTGGCGCTCTGTTGCGCTTGTTGCGGCGTTGCGATGCTTTCCGCAAGCCGGAGCGATTTGCCGACGCGCTGCTCGCGTGTGAATGCGATGCGCGCGGTCGGCTGGGCTTTGATGAAGCGGCCTATCCTCAGCGCGCGCGCCTGCTGCAGGTGCTGCGGATGGCTCAAGACGTGGATACGGCGCGGATCGCAACGGACGCGGTGCGGCGCGGAGCACGCGCCGAAGCGGTCGGTCGCGCGATCGATCAGGCCCGAACCCGGGCGATTGAAGCGGGCATGGCTTGACGGTCGGCTCATGGCGGCGGTTGCTCGGGAAATTGAAGGCCCTGCGCAGGTGCCGCATCGCTATGCTTTTGCCTTGACATGGGTCGAGATCGAGGAAACGTGAATGAATGCAACAGATGTTGTCATCCTGGCTGCCGGCAAAGGCACGCGCATGAAGAGCGCTCGCCCCAAGGTGCTGCAGCGCTTGGGCGAGCGGGCGCTTCTGGCGCATGTCCTGATGGTCGCTGGCGAGTTGAAGCCGCGATCGGTCGTCGTGGTGACAGGACAAGCGGCGGAACAGGTGGAATCCGCGGCGCGCAAGACAG
>SCQQ01000067.1 GCA_004299095.1 Burkholderiaceae bacterium
CCATGGTTCCAAGCAGGCCCTTGCCCAGGAACGACCAGGTCGTCGGCCAGGCGAAGAATTCCCAGAATCGGGCGTCGAGCTGCCCCGCGGTATGAAACTGAAGCACGATGGCCGCAACCAGCAGGAGCAACACGGTCGCCGCAAGCACGCTCGCCGCCCGCTGAACGGCCTGGGCCCGCGGGCTTGGAGCGCCAAATAGCGTGTCTTCCAGCGAACGGCTCATCGCAGGATCCGCACCTTCTTCTCCAGGGTGGCACCCACCCAGCCGATGAGCAGGCCGGTCGCCACGTAGAGCGCCGCGGCCACCGCGAACGCGGGAATGCCGGCGGCGGAGTCGGTGGCGATCTTGGACACGAGCGCGGTAAGTTCGCGGCCCGGAAACGGCACCTGCGACGCCAGCGAGGTCGACAGCATCAGCGCAATGAGCAGCGATGTCATGGGTTGCACCACCGCGCGCAGCGCCTGCGGCAACACCACCGAAGAGATGACCTGCAACGGCCGCAGCCCCAGGCTGAGCGCGGCCTCGATCTGGCCGCCGGCGACGGTGTTGATGCCCGCGCGCAGGTAGTCCGCCGTGAACGCGGAGCAGACCAGCGCCAAGGTCAGGATCACGCTGGGCTCATAGTCGATCACAACCCGGAGATCGGGCAACGCGAACACGATGAAGATCAGCAGCGCCACGCTGGGAATGTTGCGGAAGACCTCGACGTAGCCGGTCAGGGCGACGCGCAGCGGCGGCAGCGGCAGGAGCCGGAGCACCGTCACGAGTATGCCCAGCAAAAAGCCGGGCACGAACGACAGAACCGTGAGCTTCCATGTCAACAAAAGGGCCTGCCCGAAGGCAGGCCCATAGTTGGCCAGAAGCTGGGAAACATCGCCCATCGTTCAGCCCACTGAACCACGGAAGTGGTATCTCGGCTGCCCACGCGATATGGACGCTCCACGGCGTCGCAAATGCTCGCGATAACACGTGGTATCGCCGCGCTTTTCACCTTGCAGCGCATCCCGTCTCGCACGCCCCTCAGGTGGCATGTCAAGAGTTCAGCGGACTAGGGGATGGCAGGCGGCGTCGGAACGGCCGTGCTGCCAGTACGCTGCCCGATGGAAATGGTCCAGAGCTTGGCCCAGGTGCCGTCGGCTTCCACCTTCTTCAGGAAGGCATTGACAAAAGCCACGCCGTCCGAGCCTTTGGGCAGCCCGACGCCGTAGGGGTCCTGCGCACCAAAGGGCGCGCCCGCCAGCTTGGTGTCGCCTGCGCCGAGGCTCAGTGCGTTCAGCAGCAGCGTGTAGTCGGTCACGTAGGCATCCACGCGTCCCTGGCGCAGGGCATCGAGCGCTTCCTGGTGCGTCTGGAACTCCTGCACGACCGCCTTGGGCGCGTACTGCGCCAGGATCGCAGGCCCCGTGGAGCCGGCCTGCGTGGCGACCTTCTTGCCGGCGAGATCGTTGTACGACTGAATCGTCTGGTTGTTCGCCTTGACCAGCACCCCGGCCTGCGAGGTGTAGTAAGGGCCGGCGAACGAGATCTTCTCGGCGCGGGCAGGGGTGATGGAGTAGGTGGCGAGCACCATGTCCACCTGATCATTGATGAGCACCTGTTCGCGCGTGGACGAGGTCACTTGCGTGAACCGGATCTTGGCCCCATCGCCCAGGATGTAGCGCGCGATGAGTTGCGCCAGACCGGCGTCAAAACCGCGCATCTTGCCGTCCTTCTCGTTCAGCAGCGAGAAAAGATTCGAGGTTTGCGTGCCGCCCAAGCGCAGCGTGCCGGCCTGCTTGATGTTGCTGGCCCAGGTGCTCGAGCGAATAGTCGCGGCGTCGGCGACGGGACCCTGCGCGACCAGCGCGTCGAACGCCGCGGCATCGATGGGCTTGCCCTGCGCGAAAAGCGGCCCAGCGGCCACGATCGCCAGTGCCGCCACGGCGGATTTGAGAATGGATTTGATCGACATGCAATCCCCTTGGCGGGTGTGTGACGTCGGTCAATATAGCGCAGGTCATGGAAAATCAAAATCCGATTATTTGATCAGGCGCTCCCCATTACAGGGCGCAACCCTTTCGATTTGCACGCCGCCGGACAAAACTCGGGGAGCCCCTGCATAACCTGCCGCGAGTGTGAGCGCCGCGCGACCGGCGTGAAGCTGATGGCTCAGGCGATTCATGCACCGGGCTCCGCTGTCAATCCGTGGTAGACCGGTCACCGGCAAGAGCCCTCACGCAATCGCAACACGCCGCCCGTTGCTGACGCCATCTGCCGAGAGCCGCATCGATGCGGAGATCGTCTGAGGTAAGCTCGCCCACCCCGAGCGGGCCATCTACACGAGGCAAATACTCATGCCATCCTCTCTCCAGCATCTGATAGCCAATAACCGCGCGTGGGCCGCCGGCATGGAGCGCGAGCGCCCGGGATTCTTCTCCGCGCTCGCCCAGCAGCAAAAGCCCAAATACCTGTGGATTGGCTGCTCCGACAGCCGCGTGCCAGCCAACCAGATCATCGGGCTCGATCCGGGCGAGGTGTTCGTGCACCGCAACGTCGCCAACGTGGTGCTGGCGTCCGATCTGAACGCGCTTTCGGTGATCCAGTTTGCCGTCGACGTGCTCAAGGTCGAGCACATCCTGGTGGTCGGGCACTACGGCTGCGGCGGCGTGCAGGCGGTGCTGAACGAGAAGCGCATCGGCCTTGCGGACAACTGGCTGATGCATGTACGCGAGGTCAGGCTGCGCAACGCCGCGCGGATCGCCCATATGGAGAAACACGCGCAACTGGCAGCACTGTGCGAACTGAACGTGATCGAGCAATGCGCCCACACAGCCGAGACCACCGTGGTGCAAGACGCTTGGGGGCGCGGCCAGCTGCTCGCTATCCACGGCTGGTGTTATGGCCTGCATGACGGCATGGTCAAGGACTTGGGCGTGACCATGACACAAGCCGGCACGGTACAGGCCGTGTACCACCGGGCGTTGCGCCGCTATCCTGCTCGACCGCCGAAGCCTGGAGCACGGCACGTGCCGACAGCGGGACAGGCGCCCTTGGAATGATCGCTCCGCCATGTCTCAGCGACGCCAGCCATGGAATCCGCCATGACTCGGTGGCGCGTCAGACCGCAAGCGGCAGCCAGCGTCCGGCGTCATAGCGCTGGAGCGCATCGCGGCCGTAGCGCCACAGCAGCATCCAGCCGTTGTCCAGAATCCGGCCGAGCACGGGGTTGCGGCCGATGATGGCGGCAATCGACTCGGCGGGTGCGTCGATCACCACCGTCAGGCGCACCGGCTGGTGGTACCAGCCATCGCCGTTGTGCAGCGACTGCTTGGGCAGGCCGATGCGCAGGTCGCCGCCGTTGCCTTCGAATACGCCGACGTGGCCGTCGACCACGTTGTGCAGCACCTTGTTGCCGGCGCCGTAGTGCAGCGGGTCGCAGGTCGACGCGTGGTATTGCCACGAGAGCCAGTGGCACACCAGCATCGGGCCCATCATGAGTTTTTCGAGCACGCTGCCGTCGGGGTCGTAGCGCGCGTCGTAGTCGTGCAGATAGGTGCGGTTGAGCTGCCGCCCGCGGCTGCGCTGGCGCGGGCCGATGATGAAGGCGGCGTTGCGCGTGAGGCCCCATTCGGGCCGCGTCTGCGCGCCGTCGTTGGCGCGGCGGCGGAAGGTCCGCAGCAGCGTCTCGTCGCTTTGTTCGGGGTCGATCCAGAGCGCCGGAGCGCGTTCGCGCCGGATGCGCTTGCCAGCCTCGGCGAACCAGCCTTCCATGCGCCTCCAGCGCGGCCATGCGGCGGGCGGCAGCAGATCCAGGTCGAAGCCGGTGACTTCATCGGTGGTGGTGTTGTGCAGCGCGCCCATGAAGAAGGTTGCTTCGGGAATGTTCAGCCCGCGCCCGCGCAGGCCCGCGCGCACGGCCGAGTCGTTCAGCAGGTGGGCCAGGGCGCGCGCGTTGGCCTCGCCGGGGCGGCCGTAGCAGGCGCCGCAGTCCAGCGTGGACGCGTGGGCGTTGTTGGTGCATTGGCCGGAGTGGCCGCAGAACACCACCAGCGGTGCGAGGCGATCGTCCAGACCGAGCGTGTGGAGCACACCAGCGGCCAAGTCCACCTGCGCCTCCAGATCCAGCCCGACGATCATGGGGCGGCACTGCTCGGCCACGGCCGCAGGCAGACCGATGCGATCGTCGCTGACGCGCGCCGCGGCGGGCGGACGGATCCAATGCACGATCTTGCCCAGATAGCCCACGCCCAGCGCCTCGACGAAGGAGAAGGTGGAATTCGACCAGCGCACCGTACCCAGCCACTGGTCGAGCTGCGCCAGGCGCTTCCAGCGCGCGTCGCGCATCTGGCCGGCGAGCGTGTCGGCCGCGGGCGCGGCTTGGCCGGTTTCGGTGACCACGTCCTGCACGGCGACGCTCGGGTAGGCGAGACCCGGCAACTGCGGCCGGTGCACGCGCGTGCCCAGCGGTTTGTAATGGATGGGAATGCCGAAGAAGCCGGCAAAGGCACGCGTTTCCACCGTAGGTGTGATGGCTTCGAGCGCGCGGCGCATGAGTTCGCTGCGCGTATCGATGCAGAACACCGCCTGCGCCTCGGGCGCCTCCGTCACGGGCGCGGGCACCGTGCTGCGCAGCTTGGCGGCAAAGCCGCGCTGGTAGCTGGCTTCGAGCGCCTGCTGCCAGACTTCGTCGGCTTCGAGCGCGGCTTCGGCTTCGGCAACGCGCTGGCCGAAGTCGGCCCAGTTGGCGGCGAGCGCGCGGATGGCACCGTGGCGCGCTTCGGGCCCGGCCGCGCAGGCCAGCAGCGCTTCCCAGGCGAGACGCGCGGTCAGCAGCTCAGGCAGGCGCGCGTCGTCCTGGCCGGCGGGAATCTTCTGCCAGCCGATGTAAGCGCACCACGAGGCCCAACCGTTGATCGACAGCAGCAGCGCCTTGAAGTAGTCCTCCCACAGGGCGAGCGGCAGGCCCAGTTCCCCCAGTGCCCAGCGCGCCGCCTCCTCAGGATTGCGCGGCAGCACGTGCAGCAGCTTGTGGAAACCGGGCAGCCCGAACATCGACGCCAGCCCGAGGTCGCCCAGCAGGGTGTCGTGCCAGAAGCCGTAGAGGCTTGGGTCGCCCGCCGCGCGCCAGTCAGCCTGGTGGCGGTCGAAGTAGGTGGCGCAGGTCTGGCTCATCTGGAAGACGATGCCCGCGCGCCACGGCCAGCGCTTGTTCTTCTGCACCTTGTCGTCAAGCAGGTCCACAAGCAGTGGCTCGCGGCGCAGGTGCGGCGCATGCTGCAGCGCGGCAACACAGTCGTCGGCCGTGATCGCGAGCGGCCCCTGCGCGGCGTGGACCTCGAGCGCGGCCTCCAGATCGGCGGGCGTGATACGGCCCGCTTCCCATTCGCCGCGGATGGTGCTGCGCGACGGGAAAACGTGAAAATCGCCCAGCACCGCAAGGCGGGCCGCCACGGTACGGATCGGCATGCCGATGCGGCGCCAGTGCGGATTGGTCGCTACCGCCTGGTCCAACGGCCAGGCCGGCATGATGCTGCCGCAGGCGCCTTGGATGGCGCGCTGCAGCGCTTCGGCATCGATGGCGTCGGCCGGCGTGATTTCTTCAGTCAATATGGCCAACATGGCGCACCTCAGGATTGGGAGCGGCCGTGCACCGGCGCGGCCAGGATGGTGGGGGCGTGCAGTGCAGCGCGGTCGGCGGCGGCCCAGTGGGCCGGCCACAAGCGCAGCACCCAGTGGGTGTAGCCCTCGTCCATGTAGAAGCCAGCGTAGACCCAGCGCCGGGCGGTGATGACGGCGCGCGGCCAGAGCTGGAACACGACCATTTCCAGGTACATGAGCCCCATGCCGACGAGCGCGACGATGCCCGCCGGATCCAGCGGGTCCATGCCCGCGCCCACCGGCGCGCGGTCGACGATGAGCGCGGCGATGGTCAGGAACAGTGCCATCCCGAGCGCCGTGAGCAGGCGCGCGCGGACGAGATCGACGCGCCCCGGAACCGCCTTGGGCACCCACAAGAGCGGCGCCCAGGCCAGCGCCAGCACCGCGCTCCACCACCACGGCCAGGTCTGGCTGCCGAGCGCAAACTGAATGCCGAAGACGACGACAAACGAAACCGGCAGCGCAATCAGAATGCTCCAGCCAGAATTCGCCACCTCGCCTGTGATGATCTTGCGCTTGCATTCCTTCACCGCGTTGGACGCATTCAGGAAGTTGTGCGCCTTGTAGAGCGAGTGCCCGAGCAGGTGCAAGGCGGCGAACAGGTACAGCCCGAGGCCGCACTCCAGCAACATGAAGCCCATTTGCGCGATGGTCGACCACGCCAGGTGCACTTTCTGGCTCACGCGCGTGAGCAGGACCAGCCCAGCGACCACCGCCGACACCAGCCCGAACACCACCAGCAGCCAGCGCCCGAAAAGCGACACGCCCAAAAGCGGCGCGAACAGCACCAGCACGTAGCCGCCCAGGTTGACCACGCCCGCGTGCAGCAGGGCCGACACGGGCGTGGGCGCTTCCATCACCTGCACCAGCCAGCCGTGCACCGGCATCAGCGCCGTGCGCGCAATCACCGCCAGCACCAGGCAGACGCCGCTCCAGGCCAGCGCGGGTGAGGCATTGCCCGCAGCGATGAAGGCCCAGAGTTCCGTCAGCGACCCGCTGCCGACTTCCGACCAGGCCAGCACCGCCGCCACGATCAGCAACAGGTCGGCCGCGCGGTCGGTGACCATTTTCTTGTGCGCCGCGAGCAGCGCAAACGGCCGGTCGCGGTAGAAGCACAGCAGGTAGTGCATGGCCCATTCGATAGCCGCCCAAGCCGCGATCAGCACCACCCAGTGGTCGGCCAGCAGCAGCACGTGCACCACAGCCAGCACCGCCGCGAGCGCGGCGATATAGACCGGCTGGCGCGGCTCGCCCTCCAGGTGCTTGGACGAGTAAATGCCGATGGCCGCGCCCAGCAGTTGCACCAGCAGGCTGACCCAGGCGCCAAACAGGTTGACGGCGATCAGGCCGTCCAGGCCACCCACGAGGTCGCCGGGTGCAAAACTCAATTGCACGCCGAGCGCGATCAGCGCCAGCACCAGCGCCGCCAGCGCCAGCACGTTGAACTGCCGCCACATGCGGCGCACCGAGGGTCGGCCGCGCCAAGCCCACAAGGCAGCGCCCGCCATCAAGACGGCGGGCGCAAGGGCAAAGGCCAAATCCAAGTCGTACATCCAATTCATCGAAACTCTTCCAGAGGAACGGATGTATTGTCTTGACTCTTCTGTATTCCGTAAATTACATTTATCGCACTTCTAATTTCTATAAAACAGAAACGTGGACCTTAATCAGCTCAATTTCAGGCACCTGTATTACTTCTGGCAGGTGGCCAAGGAAGGCTCGCTGCTCGCGGCGTCCGACAGCGTGCACACCTCTCAATCGACCCTGTCCACGCAGATCAAGCAGCTCGAAGATCGCTTGGGCAAGCCGCTGTTCGACCGCAGCGGCCGCAGCATGGAGCTGAACGCCATCGGCCAGCACGTCTTTGCCTATGCGGAAAACATCTTCGGCCTGGGCGAGCAGATGCTCGGCTGGATCGAGGGCCGCGGCGAAGGCACGACCGATGTGCGCGTGGGCAGCGTTTCCACGATGTCGCGCAACTTCCAGGTCAACTGGCTGCGACCGCTGTTTCGCGATCCCAGGGTGACGCTGTCGGTGGATTCCGGCCCGCTGGATGCGCTGGTCGAGCGCCTGCTGCGCCATCAGCTCGACGTGGTGCTTGCCAACGAACCGGTGCCGTCCGATTCGGCGCACGTCGTGTCGTCGCGCTTTCTCGGTAGCCAGGTGATTTCGCTGGTCGGTCGCGCCGACCGCTGGTCCGGTATCACGCTGCGCGTGCCGCAGGATCTGAACGGGGTGGAGGTCGCACTGCCCAGCATGCGCCACAGCGTGCGTACGCAGTTCGACGCGCTCTGCATCTCCGCAGGCGCCGAGCCGCGCGTGCGCGCCGAAATCGACGACATGACGATGCTCCGCCTGGTCGCCCGCGACAGCGGCTGGATCACGGTCTTGCCCGAAGTGGTGGTGCAGGACGAACTGCGCTCCCACGAACTGGTCAACGTCGGCCAGTCCAGCCAGCTGGTGGAGCGCTTCTACGCCATTACGGAGCGGCACGGTCAGTTCGTAGAGCCGCTGGGGAGACTGCTGCATTCCGCAAACGACAATGCACTGACCAGGTGAAGCACCCGATAATCGTCAAGGCGACGCACCACCATGGCCATAATTTGACTCTTGGTGATTGGCGTTGGCACTCGCTAACCACGTGCCGGCGACGCGGAGATAACTCACCGCACTCGAACCAATACGTCTCGTGGCGAAGCACGCCAATTGTGTGGGCGTCGCTGCGACGGCCGCACTGCAACCCCACGGTAACGCATTTGACGAGTTCATCCGACCCATGGCTCCATTGACGCAGGCCCAGTACGACCTCGCACACGACATCGCGCGAGCGATGGTCGACGGCTTCGATCGCCATTACCGCCTGTTCCGCACCGAGTCGCAGCGCGCCAAGCACCGCTTCGAAACCTGCGACTGGCGCGGCCAGCAGCGCGCGCAGCGCGAACGCATCGAGTTCTACGACTTGCGCGTGCGCGAATGCTGGAAGCGCCTGGAGCGCGAATTCCACGCCGACGAGCAGCCGATGGAAGTCTGGCACCAGGCCAAGCTGCTCTACATCGGCTTGCTGGTCACACACCGGCAGCCCGAGCTGGCCGAAACGTTCTTCAACTCGGTCACCACGCGCATCCTGCACCGCAGCTATTTCCGCAACGATTTCATTTTCGTGCGCCCGGCGATCAGCACCGAGTACATGGAAACCACCGATCCGCACGCGCTGCCCACGTTCCGCGCGTTCTACCCGACGATGGACACGCTGGCGCAGACGCTGCGCGCGCTGATCGAGTTCTACAAGCTGCGCTGCCGCTTCGAAGACCTGGAGCGCGACACGCACTACATCGCCGAAGCCGTCAAGGCCGAACTGGCGGGCGCGCGCGTGCGCTCCAACTTCCAGTTCCAGATGCTCACCAGCCTGTTCTTCCGCAACAAGGGCGCGTACCTGGTGGGCAAGATCATCAACGGCTCGAAAGAGATACCGTTTGCGCTGCCGCTCTTGCACCGCGCACCCGGCAGCGTCTACGTCGACGCCGCGCTGTTCGGCGAGGCCGAGCTGCTGCAGATTTTTTCGTTCTCGCGCGCCTACTTCATGGTCGACATGGAAATCCCGTCGGCCTACGTGCAGTTCCTGCGCGGTTTGATGCCGCACAAGCCGGTGGCCGAGATCTACAACGCGCTCGGTCTCGCCAAGCAGGGCAAGAACATGTTCTACCGCGAGCTGCTCTGGCACTTGCGGCATTCGACCGACAAGTTCCGCATCGCGCCGGGCATCAAGGGCATGGTGATGCTGGTGTTCGACATGCCGAGCTTCCCGTACGTGTTCAAGATCATCAAGGACCGCTTCCCGCCGCAGAAAGACACCACGCCCGAGCAGGTGCGGCGCAAGTACCACCTGGTGAAGCACCACGACCGCGTCGGGCGCATGGCCGACACCATGGAGTTCTCGCTGCTCACGTTCCCGCGCGAGCGCTTCACCGACGAGGTGCTGGCCGCCATCAAGGAGCAGGCGCCGAGCCAGCTCGAAATCGTGGGCGACGAGGACGATGGCGCCAGCGAAGTGGTGATCGCCCACGCCTACATCGAGCGCCGCATGCTGCCGCTCAACATCTTCCTGCAGGAAGCGTTCGACGCCGGCCCGGAAGACACCGTCGCCGACACGCAGCTCACGCACGCCGTGATCGAGTACGGCAACGCCATCAAGGACCTGGCCGCCGCCAACATTTTCCCGGGCGACATGCTGTGGAAGAACTTTGGCGTCACGCGCTACAACCGCGTGGTGTTCTACGACTACGACGAAATCGAGTACCTCACCGACTGCAACTTCCGCTATGTGCCCGAAGCGCGCACCGAAGAAGAGGAAATGAGCAGCCAGGCGTGGTACCCGGTGGCCAAGAACGACGTGTTCCCCGAAACCTTCGGCACGTTCCTGCTCGCCAACCCGCGCGTGCGCACCGTGTTCATGCTGCACCACGCCGATCTGCTCGATGCCGCTTTCTGGCAGCGCACGCAGGAGCGCATCCGCAGCGGCGAATTCATCGACTTCCATCCGTACGACTCGGAACTGTGCTTCGACCACATCCACGACGCCGGCGCCACGCACAGGGCCGCTCCCCACCCGGCGGCCAACGCGCGCCCGGAAACACTGGTGGCCTCTTCAACGTAAACTGATCCCATCGTCTCAACGACAACCTCTCACCCACCTACAAGGAGCCTCTGATGTCTGAATCCATCGTCATCGTTTCCGCCGCCCGCACGCCCATCGGCAGTTTCCAGGGCGAGTTTTCGCCGCTGGCCGCCAACGACCTGGGCGGCGTGGCCATCGCCGAAGCCGTGAAGCGCGCCGGCATCAAGCCCGAGCAGGTGAACGAAGTGTTCTTCGGCAACGTGCTGCCCGCCGGCCAGGGCCAGGCGCCCGCGCGCATTGCGGCCTGGAAGGCCGGCCTGCCGCGCAGCACCGGCGCCGTCACGCTCAACAAGGTGTGCGGCTCGGGCATGCGCGCCGCCATGTTTGCATCGGACATGCTCACCGCCGGCAACGCCGACGTGATCGTGGCCGGCGGCATGGAAAGCATGACCAACGCGCCCTACATGCTGCTGAAAGGCCGCAGCGGCTACCGCATGGGCCACGGCAAGGTGTACGACCACATGATGCTGGACGGCCTGGAAGACGCCTACGAAGCCGGCCGCAGCATGGGCACCTTCGCCGAAGATTGCGCCGGCAAATACAGCTTCACGCGCGAGCAGCAAGACGCCTTTGCGGCCGAAAGCGTGAAGCGCGCGCAGGCCGCCATCCAGAACGGCGACTTCAAGGCTGAAATCGTTCCCGTCACGGTGCACGGCCGCAAGGGCGACCAGGTCTTCGATACCGACGAGCTGCCGGGCAAAGTCAAGCTGGACAACATTCCCAAACTGAAACCCGCGTTCAAGAAAGACGGCACGGTGACGGCCGCCAGCAGCTCGGGCATCAGCGATGGCGCCGCCGCCATGGTCCTGATGCGCGAATCGACCGCCAAGCAACTGGGCTGCAAGCCGCTGGCGCGCCTGGTGGCGCACGCCACGCACTCGCAAGAGCCGCAATGGTTTACCACTGCGCCGGTCGGTGCGTCGCAGAAAGTGCTGCAAAAAGCCGGCTGGAAGACCAGCGACGTGCAACTCTGGGAAGTGAACGAAGCCTTCGCCGTGGTCACCATGGCCCTCATGCACGACCTGAAAGTGCCGCACAACCTGGTCAACATCCACGGCGGCGCCTGTGCGCTCGGCCACCCGCTGGGCTGCACCGGTGCGCGCATCATGGTGACGCTGCTGTACGCCATGCAAGCCAAGGGCCTGAAGAAAGGCATCGCCACGCTGTGCATTGGCGGCGGCGAAGCCACGGCCGTGGCGCTCGAAATGCTCTGACCCACCCTGCACCCGTGCGGCGATGAACCTCACGCGCGATCATCTGGAACGCGCCGCCGAGCGCGGCGTGATCGCGCCCGACCAGGTCGCGCCGCTCTGGTCGTTCCTGGCCGACAGCGCGGCCGACGTGCCGTCGTTCCGCTTCGGCCACATCCTCTATTACGTGGGCGGCCTCATCGCCATCGGCGCGATGACGCTCTTCATGAATCTGGGCTGGGAGCGCTTCGGTGGCTTCGGCCTGTTTGCCATTTCCCTCGCCTATGCGGCAGCGGCGCTCGCGCTGGTCGAATTCTTCCTGCGCCGCAAGCACCTGCGCATCCCGGCCGGGATCATGGGGGCGTTCGCGGTGGCGCTCACGCCGCTGGCGATCTACGGCCTGCAACTGGCGCTGGGCTACTGGCCGGGCGGCCGGGTGTACCGCGATTTCCACCACTGGATCGACTGGCGCTGGCTGCTGATGGAGCTCGCCACGCTGGCGGTGGGCGCCATGCTGCTGTGGCGCTACCGGCTGGCGTTCATGGTGATGCCGATCGCGGTCACGCTCTGGTACATGAGCATGGATCTCGCGCCGTTCCTGTTCGGCGGCAACAGTGTGAATTGGGAAACGCGCCAGGCCGTGTCGCTCTGGT
>SCQQ01000068.1 GCA_004299095.1 Burkholderiaceae bacterium
ACAAACCGGATGCCGCCCGGCGGCCTGCGCTGGACCCCGTATGCCGAGCGCCTGGAGCGGGCGGGCGTCGACTGGCGCGTCTATGAGTTCGCCCGGAGAGGCCACGCGCTCAATACGTTGCGCATCTTCCGGAGCTTTCGCGCCGCACCGGCCGATTCGCCGTTGCGCCGAAAAGGTCTGCCTGATTACAACGGCGACGCGTTCGAGGCGGACGTACGCCATGATCGCTTGCCGGCCGTGTCGTGGCTGGTTCCGCCGTTCCCGGCGTCGGAACATCCCGATTACCTGCCGGCCAGCGGCGCCGATTTCATTGCGCGCACGCTGGACGTCATCGCCGCCCACCCCAAGGTCTGGGCGAAGACCGCGTTCATCCTGAATTACGACGAGAACGACGGCCTGTTCGACCACGTGCCGCCGCCGGTACCGCCGGCCGGCAGCGCGGGCGAGTTCGTCGATGGCGTGCCGATCGGCGCGGGCTTTCGCGTGCCGTGCATCATCGTTTCGCCCTGGACGGCAGGCGGCTGGGTGTGCAGCCAGCCGTTCGACCACACCTCGGTGCTGCGCTTCCTGGAGCGTTTCACCGGCGTGCCCGAGCCGAATATTTCCGCGTGGCGGCGGCAGACGTTCGGCGATCTCACGGCGGCGTTCCGCTTCGACCAGCCGCCAGAGCGCTTCCCCGGCTTGCCGGATACCCAACCCTTGCTGCGGGCGGCGCGCGTCGCTGCGGCCACCTTGCCCACACCGCCCATTCCCGGGGCGCAGCAGTCCATGCCGCGCCAGGCGCCTGGCCGACGGCCCCACGTGCCCGATTGAGGTGTGGCCGGCGCGGGCGCGCCAGTCGACGTGCTCATTTCGTCAGGATCAGCTTGCCCATGCGCGTCACGTGCAGGCGGTAGACCATGCCGTTGTGGCTGATTTCCAGGCAGCAGCGGCCTTGCAGCAGCGTGCTGCTGGGAATCGGCGCGTCGCGCGGCGGCTCGGCCGGATCGCGCACGGTGCCGTCCTGGTCCGGTGCCTCGGTGGTGGGTTCGCCCGGCGGCTGCGCCATCGGGCTACTGCGCCGGCCCGGCCGCCTCGGCGGCTTCGGTGATGAAGCCGATCTTCGTCATGCCCGCCTGTTCGGCCGCCGCCATGGCTTGCGCCACGCGGCCGTATGGCACCGCGCGGTCGCCGCGGATGTGCAGTTCGGGCTGCGGTGTCTTCTGCGCGTCGGCCGCGAGGCGCTCTTCGAGCTCGGCTGCCGTCACCGGCGTCTTGTCGAGGAAGTAGCTGCCGTCGGCGGTGATGCTGAGCTGCAGCGTTTCCGGCTTGATGATTTCCTGCACGCTCGATGCCTGCGGCAGGTCCACGTTGACGCTCTGGTGCAGCACCGGCACCGTGATGATGAAGATGATGAGCAGCACCAGCATGATGTCGATGAACGGGATCATGTTGATCTCGTTCATGACGTCGCCCGAGTCTTCCGCCACGAAACTGTCCATGTGCGACCCCGCTTTCAGTTGTGCTTCATCAGCACGACCTTGCCGTCGGGCTGCACCGCGGCCTGCGCGCCGCCGGTCAGGTAGTAGGCGTGCAGCTCGTGCGCAAAGCGCCCCAGCCTGGCCAGCAGGTTCTTGTTGGCGCGCACCAGGGCGTTGTAGCCCAGCACGGCGGGAATGGCGGCGGCCAAGCCGAATGCCGTCATGATCAGCGCCTCGCCGATCGGGCCCGCCACCTGGTTGATGCTGGCCGCCTGGCCGGCCGCGCTCAGGTTCATGAGCGCGTGATAAATCCCCCAGACGGTGCCGAACAGGCCGACGAATGGCGCGGTCGATCCGACCGACGCCAGCACGGTCAGCCCCGACTGCAGCCGCGCCGTGGTGCCGTCGATGCTGCTGCGCAGCGCGCGCGCGATCCAGTCGCTGGCGTCGAGCGCGCCCCGCAACTGGCCGGCGGCGGTGTGTTGTTGCGTGGCGGCTTCCTCGCCTTCTTCCGCCAGCGCCAGGAACGGGTTGCCCGCGGCCGGCTGCAATTGCGCCATGCCGTCGGGAATGGTGGCCGCATGCCAGAAGCGGTTCACGCGCACCGCCTGCCGGCGCGCGCGCAAGACGCCGAGCGCCTTGGTCAGCATCACGATCCAGGATGCGACCGACATCGCAACCAGCACCGCGAACGTGATGCGCGTCACCCAGTCGCCCTGGGTCCAGAAGTGCGCCAAGCCGAAAGAACCATTCATTGCCGATTACTCCAAAACAAATTTGATGGGAATCTTGAACCACATCGCTTCCGGCACGCCGCCTCGCGTGCCCGGTACGTAGCGCCAGCGGTCGCGCGCCGTTTCCAGCGCCGCCTGGTCGAGGCGCTCGTAGCCGCTGGATTTGTCGATCTGCGCTTTCTCGGCGCGGCCGTCGGTGCCGATCAGCACGCGCACGATCACTTCACCCGACTCGCCCAGGCGCCGGCTCAAGGGTGGATAGGGCGGCGGCGTGTTGTTCAGGTAGGTCGCGCTGGACGACGGCAGGACCGTTTGGGGCGCGGGGACGGGCGCAGCGGCTGCCGGTGCGGCTGCTGCGGGTGTCGCTGCCGCGCTCGTCGTCGCGGGCGCGGTGTTCACCGGTTCGTGCACGGCCGGGGTTGTCGGTGCAGCGGGCAAGGGCATGGCGGGCATCGGCTGTTTCGCCACCGGCCTGCGCTGCGGTGCCTTGGTTTCGGTGCGGGGTTTGGCCGGCGGCATGTGGCGCTGCACCGGCGCCGGTGTGGCCACGGGCGCGGGCGGCTCTGCGGGCGGCGGCACGGGCTTTGGCGTTTCCGCGGGGGCCGCGGTCGGAGCCGGTGCCGGCGTGGCCGCGGCAATCAATTGCGCCGTGATCACGCGCGGCAGCGCGAGCGCTGCCGGCGTGGCGCGCTCGGTCAAGCCGTTCTGCAGCGCCCACAGCGCCGCGCCATGCAGCGCCAGCACCGCGGCCACGACCGCCGTGTTTTGCAGCACGCGGGCATGCGTGTCCCGCGCCACGAAAGCGGGCGGATGGCGGAGGGCGAAACGGGCGGTTGGCACGGCAGCGGGACAGCGGGTGTGCGGATTGGTTGGATGGGTTGTGCGACAGCGGTGTTCAATCTTCCGGCGCTGACCCATCGGCCGGGCGTGCGTCGAATAGGAATCAGTCGCATTGGCAATCATAACGGGGGCGGCCACGAAGTCTGACTGAATGGGCCGGGCGAATGGGTGTAGTGGCGCTGCGGGGGGTTCACGGCGCGTTTCCCGGCGGGCCGGCTGCAGGCGCGAGCAGACCGGGGTTGACGTCCGCCAGCGTCCGGCAGCCGGTGAGCGCCAGCGCCATTTCGAGCTCGTCGCGCAGGAGGCGGATCAGCCGCGCCACCCCTTGCGCGCCGCCGGCCGCCAGCGCCCACAGCATCGGCCGTCCGATCGCCACCGCGTCCGCGCCGAGCGCGATGGCCTTGAGCACGTCGGTGCCGCGGCGGATGCCGCCGTCGACGACCAGCGGCAGGCCGTCGCCGACCGCGGCGCGCACCAGCGGCAGCGCTGCCGCCGTTGCCGGCGCGCCGTCGAGCGTGCGCCCGCCGTGGTTGCTGACGATCAGTCCGGCCACGTTCAATTGTCGGGCCTGGCGCGCATCCAGCGGGTGCAGCACGCCTTTGAGCCAGACCGGCAGTTGCGTGTGTGCTTGCAGCCAGGCGACGTCGTCCCACGTGGGCGCGGCGGCCGGAATGCCCGCGCAATACGTGCCGTCGGCGTGGGGCGTCGCCGGTGCGTCCTGCAGATGCACCACCCGCACGCCGGCCGGCAGCGCGAAGCCCGCCTGCCGCTCGCGGTCGCGCACGCCTTGTACCGGCGCGTCCACGGTGAGGACGATGGCTTCGTAGCCGGCCGCTTCGGCGCGTTGCGCCAGCGCCTGGTTGAAGCCACGGTCGGCCTGCCAATACAACTGGAACCACAACGGCCCGCGCCCCGGATCGGCCAACACCGCTTCGGCCACGCGCTCCAGCGCGACGCTCGATTGCGTGCTGAGGATGAAACCCGCGCCCTGCGCTGCCGCGGCCAGGGCGCTGGCCCATTCGCCGTCAGGATGGACGAGTTGCTGCAGCGCGACCGGTGCCAGCAGAATCGGGTGCACCAGTTCGCGCCCCGCCAGGTGGATGCGGGTGTGGCCGCCCACCAGTGGCTTCAGCATGCGCGGCCAGAGGGGCAGCCGCTGCCACGCTTGCACGTTGGCGCGCAGCGTGTGTTCGTTGCCCGCGCCGCCCGAAAGCCACGCCCAGACGGCCGGGTCGAGCCGGCGCTCGGCGGCTTGGGCGAATTCGGCCAACGTTTGCGGGCTCATGCCGAGTGTCGCTTCGCGCCCGCGCAAGCGGCGATTTCATACTTCATTGAAGCCGCGCGAGCGGCGAAGTCATCGAGCGCAGCGAGGTCATTTTCCATGCAGCTCACGTCGCCCCCCACATCCGCAACAAGTTGTGGTACGTGCCGGCAAGGTGCATGGCTTCGTCGCTTTCGCCGTGGCGCCGGCGCAGCGCGAGCAGCGTCATGTCCAGATCG
>SCQQ01000010.1 GCA_004299095.1 Burkholderiaceae bacterium
GCCGCAGAGCACGGACTGCTCGCCAAAGAGGTCGGTTTCGGTCTCTTCGCGGAAGGTGGTTTCGATGATGCCGGCACGCCCGCCGCCGTTGGCCATGGCGTACGAGAGCGCGAGGTCGCGCGCCTTGCCGGTCTTGTCCTGGTAGATGGCGATGAGCTGCGGGGTGCCGCCGCCTTGCACGTAGGTGCTGCGCACGGTGTGGCCGGGCGCCTTGGGGGCGACCATCCAGACGTCGAGGTCGGCGCGCGGGACGACTTGGCCGTAGTGGATGTTGAAGCCGTGGGCAAAGACGAGGGAGGCGCCTTTCTTCAGGTTGGCTTCGACGCTGTCGCGGTAGACGCGGGCGATGTGCTCGTCGGGCAGCAGCATCATGACGACGTCGGCTTTCTTGGTGGCGTCGGCGATTTCGGCCACCTTCAAGCCCGCTTTCTCGGCCTTGGCCCAGCTCGCGCCGCCCCTCCTCAGGCCGACGATGACGTGCACGCCGCTGTCGTTCAAATTCTGCGCGTGCGCGTGCCCCTGCGAGCCGTAGCCGATGATGGCCACCGTCTTGCCCTTGATTACGCTCAGGTCACAGTCCTTGTCGTAGAAAACCTTCATCTCTTCCATCCTTTCAAACGAAATCAATCCACTCAAAATTCCCGGCCCACTTGCACCTTGCCTGGAGCTGGCCAATGGCGTACGGCGCCCGGACGATGGTCGACGTGACCTTCTCTCTCGTCAAAGCCTGGCAAGCCCTGGACATCAAAGCGCATTTTCGCCTCCTCCTTCGAGCAGGGATCAAATACGCAGCAAGCGTTCGCCGCGGCCGATGCCGCTCACGCCGGTGCGCACCGTCTCCAGGATGGCGCTGCGGTCGATGGCGTTCAGGAACGCATCGTTCTTGGCTTGCACGCCGGTCATCTCGACCGTGTAGCTCTTGTCGGTGACGTCAATGACGCGGCCGCGGAAGATGTCGGTGGTGCGCTTGATTTCCTCGCGCTCCTTGCCCACGGCGCGCATCTTGATCATCATCAACTCGCGCTCGATGTAGGCGCCGTCGGTCAGGTCGACCACCTTGACCACTTCGATCAGGCGATTCAGGTGCTTGGTGATCTGCTCCATGACTTCGTCCGAACCGGACGTGGAAATGGTCATGCGCGAGAGGCTGGCATCCTCGGTGGGCGCGACGATCAGCGACTCGATGTTGTAGCCGCGCGACGCAAACAGCCCCACCACGCGGGCCAACGCGCCCGCTTCGTTCTCGATCAATACGCCAACAATGTGTTTTGTCATGTGATTCCTCTTTTCGCCGCCCTCGTCCGCGCACGGTAATGCGCTGATTCGGCAAGCAATAGATTCATCCGGAAGTTGTTCGACAGCGCGGACCCGCGGGGCCCACGCACTTCTCAGTCCTCGGCGCTCAGCACCATTTCAGTGAGCCCCTTGCCTGACGGCACCATCGGGAACACGTTCTCCGTCGGGTCGGTGCGGAAATCCATGAACACGGTGCGATCCTTGAGCTTGCGCGCTTCGCGCAGCGCCGGCTCGACATCCTGCGGCCGCTCGATCAGCATGCCGACGTGCCCGTAGGCTTCGGCCAGCTTCACGAAATTGGGCAACGCGTCCATGTAGGTCTGGCTATAGCGCCCTTCGTACATCAACTCCTGCCATTGGCGCACCATGCCCAGGTAGCGGTTGTTGAGCAGCACGATCTTGACCGGCGCGTTGTACTGCAGGCAGGTGGAAAGCTCCTGGATGCACATCTGGATCGAGCCCTCGCCCGAGACGCAAAACACTTCGCTCTCAGGTTTGGCCATCTTCACGCCCAGCGCATACGGCAGGCCCACGCCCATGGTGCCCAGGCCACCCGAATTGATCCAGCGGCGCGGCTCATTGAACTTGTAGTACTGCGCGACCCACATCTGGTGCTGCCCGACGTCGGACGTGATGTAGGCGTCGGCATCCTTAGTCAGGTTCCAGAGCGTCTCGACCACGTACTGCGGCTTGATCACATCCTGGTTGGTGTGGTCGTAGCGCATGCATTTCTTGGCGCGCCAGCCCTCCACGGTTTTCCACCACGGCGCGAGTGCGGTGGGATTTGGCCTGACGTCCAACTCCGTGGCCGCTTCGAGCAACTGCTGCAGAACCTCCTTGACATCACCCACGATTGGCACGTCGGCCTTCACGCGCTTGGAAATGCTGGACGGGTCGATGTCGATGTGAATGATCTTGCGCGGGTTCTGCGCAAAGTGCTTCGGGTTGCTGATGACGCGGTCGTCGAAGCGCGCGCCCACAGCCAGCAGCACGTCGCAATTCTGCATGGCGTAGTTGGCTTCCCAAGTGCCGTGCATGCCCAGCATGCCGAGAAAGCGCTGATCGGTTTCCGGGAAAGCGCCCAGGCCCATCAAGGTGCTGGTTACCGGGCAGCCGAGCAAATCGGCCACCGCGCGCAATTCGTTGGACGCGTTGGCCAACACCACGCCGCCGCCGTAATAAATGTAGGGCCGCTGCGCCGCCGCGAGCAGCTGCAGCGCCCGGCGGATCTGGCCGATGTGGCCCTTGACCACCGGGTTGTAGGAACGCATTTCGATCGTTTCTGGATAACCCTTGTACGGCACCTTGGCGAACGAGACATCCTTCGGAATGTCGATCACCACCGGTCCTGGCCGACCAGTGCGCGCAATGTGAAACGCCTTCTTGACCGTGGCGACGAGGTCGTGCGCGTCCTTGACGAGGAAATTGTGTTTCACCACGGGGCGCGTGATGCCCACCGTGTCGCATTCCTGGAACGCATCGGTGCCGATGGCGCCCGTGGGCACCTGGCCGCTGATGACCACCATCGGAATCGAATCCATGTAGGCCGTGGCGATCCCGGTGATGGCATTGGTCACGCCCGGCCCGGAGGTCACCATGACCACGCCGACTTCGCCCGTGGCGCGTGCATAGGCGTCCGCGGCGTGTGCGGCCGCCTGCTCGTGACGCACCAGGATGTGCTGGATGCCGTTTTGCTTGTACAGCGCGTCGTAAATGTGAAGAACGGCGCCGCCCGGATAACCCCAGATGTACTTGACGCCTTCGGCCTGCAACGCCAGCACCAGAATGTCGGCGGCACGCAAGGGTTGTGGGGCTTGGGGCGCCGCGGTACGCGACGCTGCCGCGGCTGCCGATTTGATCTCGGCCTTGGAGATTTCCATGACGATCAACCTTTCAGGATTTCAATGACGAAAAACCTCGGGTGCCCCTTGCCTGCCCTCATGGGACCGCTTCAGGACTTGAGGCCACGCGCGATGGGCAGTCTGAGACAGCCGCGCGGTGACCCGTTTCCGCTGTTGTGCAGGGAGATTATTGCACGGCCTGCGGGGCCGGCGATGCGATTGGCGTCACGCTGCGGGTTTCTCAGCCGATCAAGCGGCCTTCTCCCATCCGCCGCCCTGATAGGCAACGCAGGGCTGGTCGGCACGCTCGCTTCCATTGCTTCTATACACTTGGGCGCCATGTCCGCAGGCGCACTGTCCGTTCCCGTTCCGACCGCGCTGCATGCGCCCCCGCTGATCAGGCGCATGGCGTGCTGGCTCTACGAAGGCGTGGTGCTGTTTGGCGTGATCATGTTGCCCAGCCTGATTTTTGGCGTGATCACGAACACGCGCAACGCGCTCAACCACCGCCACGAACTGCAGTTGCTGGTGTTCGTGCTGCTCGCGCTCTATTTCATTTATTTCTGGTGCAAGGGCCAGACCGTTCCCATGAAAACGTGGCGCATCCGCATCGTCGATAGCGCCGGCAATGCGGTCGCCTGGCCGCGCGCCACGCTGCGCTTCCTGCTCGGCTGGCTCTGGTTTCTGCCGCCGCTTGCCGTGCTGGGGCCGCTCGACCTGCACCCGGTTCCAGTGACGCTGATCATGCTGGGCTGGATCGCACTCTGGGCCCTGCTCTCGCTGCTGCGCCGGGACCGGCAATTCCTGCACGACGCGTGGGCCGGCACGCGTTTGGTCGACGCGACCGAATCGAGCGCTTCGGCCGGCGCGATTCAGAGTTGATCCGGCACATCACGCAACCAGCACGATCGAAAGAAGCGCAAGGCGACGGCGCAGCAGCGAACCGGTTCGAACCGGCGCGTTCAGCCGATCGGTTTTCCGTTCCTGAAAAAAACACGAATTTCACGATGTCCAACCCAACTTCCGACACCCGTTTCTCCATTTGCATCTACTGCGCGTCTCGCCTCGGAGCAAATCCGGATTTCGCCAAGGTGGCGGCCCTCGTGGGCACCTGGATCGGCGAGCACCACGGGCACCTGGTTTTCGGCGGCGGGCGCGCGGGCCTGATGGGCATCCTGGCCGACGCGGCGCTGGCCGCCGGCGCACCGGTCTCGGGCGTGATCCCGCGCGCCTTGGTCGAGCGCGAGCATGCGCATCGCGGCTGCACCGAACTCGTCATCGCGGAAACCATGGACGAGCGCAAACGCGGCATGGCCGAGCGCGCCGATTGCTTTCTGGCACTGCCCGGTGGCGTCGGCACGTTCGAGGAATTCTTTGAGACTTGGAGCTGGCACGAGCTCGGCTACCACCGCAAGCCCATCGGCCTGCTCAACCTGGACGGCTACTACGACGGTCTGCTCGCCTTCCTGCGCCACTGCGTGGGCCAGGGGCTGATGAACGAGCAGCAGATGCAATCGGTCCAGGTCGATTCCGATTGGCGCACGCTGCTGGAGAAATTGCAGCGCGCAAGCCATGGCGTGGCGACCTGAGCCCGGGCGCCGCCAAGGCCGGCGCCATCATTAATCGGGCAGGAACAGCTCCTGCAGGTCGTTCAGGAAATCAAAGCCGTGTGCGGTCGGTTGAATCCACGAACCGTCACGCCCGATCCAGCCCTGCCGCTCGGCCTCGCGCAGTTGCGGTTCGACCGTATCCACGGACAAACCCGTCTTCTCCGGGTATTCGTCCAGGTTGAAGCCGTTCTTCAGGCGCAACGCGTTCAGCATGAATTCAAACGGCAAGTCGGCGCGGCCCAACTCGTGCTCTTCGGCGACCGCAGCGCCCGCCAGCGCGTGCGTCATGTACGAATCGGGCTGGCGATAGCGCACCTGGCGCACGATGCGGTGGGCGAAACTCAGCTTGCCGTGTGCGCCGGCGCCGATGCCGAGATAGTCGCCAAACTGCCAGTAGTTGAGGTTGTGCACGCAGCGGTGACCCGTGCGCGCGTAGGCCGACACCTCGTAGCGCGAGAGCCCTCCTTCCGCCGTGAGCGCCGTGATCCGGTCCAGCATGTCCCAGGCCACGTCTTCGTCCGGCAAGCGCGGCGGAAATTTGGCGAACACCGTGTTCGGCTCGATCGTCAGGTGGTAGATCGACAGGTGCGGCGGCGCGAAAGACAGCGCGGTGTGCACGTCCTGCACCAGCTCGGCCACGGTCTGCCTGGGTAGCGCATACATCAGGTCCAGATTGAAGGTATCGAACGCGCGCGCCGCTTCCTCCAGCGCCGCACGGGCCTGGGCGCCATCGTGTATGCGCCCGATGGCCTTCAGGTGCCGGTCGTTGAAGCTCTGCACGCCCACCGACAGACGCGTGACGCCGGCACCCCGAAACGCGGCAAAGCGCTCGCGTTCGAACGTGCCCGGATTGGCCTCCAGCGTGATCTCGCACATCGGCACGAGCCGCAAGCGCGCCCGCACGCCCTCGATCAACCGCTGGATACGCTCCGGCGCAAACAGGCTGGGCGTGCCGCCGCCGATGAAAACGCTGCACACCGAGCGCTCCCACACCAGCGGCAGCGACGCATCCAGATCGGCAAACAAGGCGTCGATGTAGCGGTCCTGCAGCGCCGCGGCGTCGGCGCCGGTATCGAGCTGGTGCGAATTGAAGTCGCAGTACGGACACTTCTTCAGGCACCAGGGCAGGTGGATGTAAAGCGATAGCGGCGGCTGGCGCGTCAGCCTCAGGTCACCATCCGCCATGTAGGACTGCACGTCTTTCACGGTCACAACCAGCGTTCCTCAATCAGTTTGATCATCACCGCCGCTGCTTGTCCACGGTGGCTGAGCGAATTTTTGACGTCCGCCGGCAATTCGGCGAATGTCTTGCCCAAGGCGGGAATCCACATCACCGGATCGAAACCGAAACCGCCGTCACCACGCGGCGCGCGCGTGATTTCGCCCACCACGCGGCCCGAAGCGATCAGCGGTTCCGGGTCGCCGGCGCAGCGCAGTGCCACCAAGGTACTGACCAGCGCGGCGCGGCGCGAGGTCACGTTCCGCATTTGCTCCAGCAACGCACGCACGTTGTTGGCATCGCCCTTGGCGTAGCCAAAACGCGTGGCGTAGTAAGCGGTATCCACGCCGGGCTGACCGCCAAACGCATCGACGCACAGGCCGGCGTCGTCGGCCAGCGCCGGCAGGCCGCTCTCTCGGGCTGCGTGGCGCGCCTTGACCAGTGCGTTTTCCACGAACGTGTGAAACGGCTCCGCCACTTCGGTGATGCCAAGTTCGCCCTGCGCCACCAGATCAAACCCGAGCGGCGCCAACATCGGCCGGAGTTCCGCCAGCTTGCCGGGGTTGTGCGACGCCAGCACGATGCGCAGGGGCGAGCGCTTCGCGGCCGCGTTATTGGGCACGTGCCGCCTGCTGGGCCAAGGCCAGTTCGCCGATACCTTTCTCAGCCAATTGCAGCAGCCGATCCATGTCGGCGCGCGAGAACGGCGCGCCTTCGGCCGTCCCCTGGACTTCGACATATCGGCTGCCATCGGCCATGACCACATTCATGTCGGTGTCGCAGGATGAATCCTCGGTGTAGTCCAAATCCAGCATCGGTTGGCCGCCCACCATGCCGACCGAGACCGCCGCCACCGAGCGACAGATGGGCGATTCGGTGAGCAGTCCACGCGCCATCAGCCAATCGACCGCGTCCTGCGCGGCCACGAATGCGCCGGTGATGCTGGCCGTGCGCGTGCCGCCATCGGCCTGCAATACATCGCAATCGAGATGGAGAGTGCGCTCGCCCAGCTTCTTCAGATCGAACGCGGCGCGCAGGCTGCGGCCGATCAGGCGCTGGATTTCCAGCGTGCGCCCCTTCTGCTTGCCGCGCGCTGCTTCCCGCTCGGTGCGCGTGTTGGTGGAGCGCGGCAGCATGCCGTATTCCGCCGTGACCCAGCCTTCGCCGCTGCCACGCTTGTGCGGCGGCACTTTTTCCTCGACCGAAGCGGTGCACAGCACGTGCGTTTGTCCGCATTCGATCAGCACCGACCCTTCGGCATGAATGGTGTAGTGGCGCGTCATGCGCACTGGGCGCAGCGCGTCCAGCGCACGGCCGATACGCTGGTATCGACCTTCTTTCGACGGGGTTGAAGTCATGTTTTCCCTAAAAAATTCCCGACTGACGATGTCAGTGCAGCAGGCCAAGGGCGCAATCGACAAGCGCATCGGGCGGCGCAGCTTGACGCGCCGCGTCAAGCAGAGACAACCTTCGGCGCGCTCAAATCACGAACGCACATGGTGGTGCAGCGCACGCCTCCCGCAAACGCCGATTCACGCCCTGGCCGGGCCGCGCACCAGCACCTTGAGCGCCGCGCGCAGCCGCTCGGACCTGCCCTGATCGTAGGCCGAAGCCAAGACCACGGCGGCATCGTGACCCCAGGTTTCCGCAGGCGACGGGTCATTGCGCTGCGTGAGCAACTGCAGCTTCAAGGCGCGCCGCGCATTCACCTGATCCGCCGGCGTGGGCACGTCGGCCGCCACTTCCAGGCGCAGCAACGCGGTGGCGGTTTGACCTGGCTCCGAACCGGTACCGCTGAGCGCATGGGTCCACTCCGAGCGCATCGCGGGTGTCACGGCGCGACCAAACGCATGCACGTCGGGCACTTGTTCGGACTGGCGCTCTTGCCAAGCGCCCAGCAATCGCACCAGGGCTTCGCCATGGGCCTGCGCCGCCAATTCGCGCAGCGCCGCCTGCGCATGAGAAGCGGCATCGCGCTGGGCACGGAACGCTTCGTCACCGAGGCGTGGGCCCCGTTCCGGGCGTGGACCGCGGTCGTCGAAGCGGCGCCGGTCAGGCCGCTCGCGATCCCGGCGATCGCCGAAGCGCCGGTCGCGCCGATCCGGAAAGCCACGACCACGGTCCGCCGCTTCCGGACTCGATTTCCGGGCACCCGGTCGGTCGTCACCGCGCATGGCCACGACCGGCCGGGCTTTCTTCGGCACGACCGGGGTGGCGGCTGCCGGCGCAGCGTCGGTTGCGGCCGGCGTCGCGGCCACCAGGGGTTCGCCAGCCGTCGTTCCCGCTGCACTGGCAGCTGATTCGGCGGACACGTTTTCGCCACTTGCCGGCGCCGCCGGTGGCACAGCCGCGGAGCCATCGGCTGTGCCGGACGGCGCAAGCGCAACGGGCGCAGTCGCCGAGAGGGTGTCTGACGCGGGCACCGGTGCGGCAGTCGCCGCCGCCTGTCCCTGCGTAACGGCCTCAAGTTGGTTCATGGCCGTGCGAATGCGCGCCGCATCGCCACTGGCCGTCGCCGCCTCGAGCGCTTTGGACGCATCCAGAACGGCTTGATCATGGGCATTCAACGCACTGCGGGCCTGCTCGCGCTCGGCATCGCGCCGTTTGAACGCATCATCCAGCGGCTTGCGGAACGCGTCCCACAGCTTTTGTTCGTGCTTGCGCGCCAGCGGCACGGCGCGCGCTTCTTCCGCCCAGCGCTGCTGCAGCGCCTTGATGGCGGCTACCTGCAGCCCGGGCGCAGCGCCCAGCGCCTGGGCCTCCACGATCAGCGCCTCGCGCCGTTCGCGGTTCTCTTTTTGCGCGGCCTCCAGTGGCGCCGCGGCGGCGTCCAACGCCGCCTTCCATTGCGTGTGCAATTCGGCATAGACCTTTTCGCCCACGTGGCCGCCGTTGCGCCAGCGGTCGACGAAGCCGCGCAGCGCGCGGTTCACGTCTTTCCAGTCGGTCGTGGACGCGCCCTGCTGCGCCGCCGTCCAGACCTTCAATTCCTCGATCAGTGCCACGCGCTCGGCTTTGGCCTGCGCGGCCTCGGCACGCACTTTTTCCAGCCAGGTTTCGACAAACGCATAAGCCGCATTGCAGGCCCGGTCGAAGCGCCGCCACAGCGCCTGGTTCGGCGCGCCGCCGCGATCGGCGGTCTTCCACTCGTCGCGCAGCTTGCGGATTTCCTCCTGCAGCTTACGGCCACCCATGGCGGGAACCAGGTCGACGGGCGCTTCTGC
>SCQQ01000069.1 GCA_004299095.1 Burkholderiaceae bacterium
GGCGTGTTCTTCGTCATGGCCAGCCTCTCCACCGTGATCAAGCGCGACATCTCCGGCATGGGCAAGTGGCTGTTCGTCGGCGCGCTGGTCGTCGTGGTCGGCATGGTGATCAACATGTTCATCGGCTCGACCGCCGGCATGATGGCCCTCAGCACCCTGTGCGTGGGCGTGTTCAGCCTGTTCATGCTGTACGACCTGAAGCGCATCGTCGACGGTGGCGAAACCAACTACATCACCGCCACCTTGGCGCTGTACCTGGATCTGATCAACGTGTTCCAGGGCCTGCTGATGCTGCTCGGCATGGGCGGCAGCAACGACTGATCGGGGCCTCCGCGCATCCTGCGAAACCCCGCTTCGGCGGGGTTTTTTCATGTGGGGTGGATCCGCACCGGACCGTGCGATGGCCCGCGTGGGCGTTGCCCTCGGCAAAAGCCCGGCCCCTCGGGGCGCACTCACTATAATCAGCAGCTTCCTGGTGGCCGTAGCTCAGTTGGTAGAGTCCCGGATTGTGATTCCGGTCGTCGTGGGTTCGAGTCCCATCGGCCACCCCATCCGGCCATCGGTCGGATCCCAACGTTTCGGCCAGTCGGCCACGCTGGAAACACCCATCCCCTCATTCACGCGCCGGCGGCTGACTGCGCCGGCAAGGCATCGCCCAGACACATCGTCGACAGCGGCTTCTCGCGCCAGCTCGCGACGAACGCGGTATCCGGGTTCACCAGCAAGCGTTCCACCAGCGGCAACACCGGCTGTTCCGGGTGGGCCAGCAGCACGTAGCGCGGGTCTTCGTTTTCGTTTTGCGTGGCTAGGCGCCCGATCCAGTCCATGGTGCGCAGCGTGGTCAGCGCCGCGCCGAGTTGCAGTACGTCCACCCGGAGCTGATGCGCCAGTTGCGGCAACGTGAGGCCGCGCGTGGCGGAAAGCGCGCCCAGCACTTCCAGCGCCAGTTCAAACTGCCAGCCTGGTAGCCCGCTGCGACGCACCCGGCCGCCCACGATTGACGGTAAGTAGGCTGCAATCACCGCGCCAAAGAGCACGATCAGCCACGAGACGTAAATCCAGAGCAACAGGATGGGCAGCGCGGCAAACGCGCCGTAAATGTGCGCATAGGTGTGCACGCTGCCGAGATACACGCCGAGCCCCCACTTGGCAATCGCCAGCGTGAGCGTGACGAACAGCGCGCCCACCAGTGCGTGCTTCCAGCGCACCGGGGTGTTGGGAACGAAGCGATAGAGCAGCGTCAGGCCGCCGGTCAGCAGCAGGAACTGCAACAACCCCAGGGCGAAGTCCGCGCCCCCCGAGAGCCCGGGGAACCAGCCTTGCGACGTGGTGAGCACGTAGGACGTGATGGCCACGCTCGCGCCCAGCACCAGCGGCCCGAGCGTGAGCGCGGCCCAATACACCAGCACGCGCTGGCCCAGCGGCCGCTTGTCGCTGGCGCGCCAGATCTGGTTCAGCGTTTTGTCCACCGTCAGGATCAGCGAGAGCGCGATCACCGCCAATCCGGCGATCCCGAGCAAGCCCAACTGGCTGGCCTTGCTGGCGAACTGCGTGAGGTAATCCATCACGTTGCTGGCGATGTCCGTCGGGATCAGGCTTTCGACCAGCCATTGCTGCAGCGCCCCCTCCATGGCGCGGAACGTGGGAAACAGCGTGAACACCGACAGCACCACCGTGAACAGAGGCACCAGCGCGAGGATCGTGGTGTAGGTGAGCGAGCTCGCCGTCAGCGCCAGCCGGTCCTGCCGCAAGCGCTCCCACAGCACGGCGGCCACCGTAAGCGCGGGCGCGTCGCTGTCGCCAAAGGCGGCATTGCGGGCGCGCGCTTTCAGGTTCTGTAATGTCATGCGAACTATGATGCCACCGCCCATGCCGAACACCCCCACGACTGCAGTCAAAATCACCCGCGCGGTGGCGCTGGTGAGCCTCGCGGCGCTGATCGCGCTGTGCGTCGGATGGGAGTTGTGGTGGGCGCCGATCCGGCCGGGCGGCTCGTGGCTGGTGCTGAAGGCGCTGCCGCTGCTGTTTCCGATCGCCGGAATCGCTCGCTTGCGCATGTACACCTACCGCTGGACCAGCCTGCTGGTGTGGCTGTACTTCGCCGAAGGGCTGGTGCGTGCCACCAGCGACCGGCCGCCTTCCAGCCCGCTCGCGTGGGTTGAAGTGGTGCTCTCGCTGGTCCTGTTTGCCGCGTGCGCCGCGCACGTTCGGGTGCGGCAGAAGCAGGCTGCGGCGGCGCACGCCTGACCGGATTTTTCAAAACTCGAACCGCCCGACTGTCGTCGCCGAGTTGGAGGCAAAAAGCGCTCGATCCACGCCAACCGTCATTCAGGCACCGGGTGCAGCGCGTGCGTCCGATTGGGTCAAGCGCGCGCCGATGAATCGGCAGGCGCGTGCTCGGCCATGCGACGCGCCCACAGGCTGGGCAGGATCAGGCCGGCAATGATGTCCCAGAAGCCCCAAACACCCGCCACCACCGCCACGCCGGGCCAGCTGGCGATGCTGGCCTCGCCCACCAGCGCGAGCGGCTGTGCAGGGTGCGCGCTCCGGCTGCGGCTAGAAAGGGTTGGAACGTGGTGGCCGCGCCCAACAAGTTGATCTCCGGCATGCGGCGCAGCACCGCCAGATCCGTGGCCGCGGCCGTGTCGAAACCACTCGCGACGCCGGCGTTGGCGATCACCAGGCCCGGTGCGCCGTGGCGCGCCATCCAGTCGGCAGCCACGGCCTGCATGGCCGCGGAATCGGCCACGTCGGACGTATGGATCGCGGTGTGGTCGGGCGCCAAGTCGGCCAAGGCTTGCAAACGCCCGTGTTGCAGTCCGACCAGCGCGACGCGCGCGCCCTCGGCCAACAGCATCCGCGCCAGGGCTTGGCCCAAGCCCCCGCAGGCGCCCGTCAAACCGGCATGGTGAAAAGTGCGACGCATGTCAGCCGCCAGAACGAAACTGCCGAAAATGCACTGCACGCTTCAAGGGCGTTCGCTGCCTCCGCGAAAAAGCGGCACGGCGCCCAACGCGCCCACCATAAAACAACGCACACTCACCCCATGTCGTCCCACACTTCGCTGATCCAGTCCCTGCAAACCGCATTGGGCGCCACCCACATCCTGACCGAAGGCGACCTGACCACTTACGAGCGCGACTGGCGCGGACTGGTGCGCGGCCGCGCACTGGCCGTGGCGCTGCCCGGCAACGTGGACGAGGTGGCGGCCGTGGTGCGCGCCTGCGCCGATCACGGCGTGAGCATCGTCCCGCAAGGCGGCAACACCGGGCTGGCGCTGGGCTCGGTACCCGATGCGAGCGCAACGCAAGTGGTGCTGAGCCTGCGCCGCATGAACCACGTGCGCACGCTGGACCGCGCCAACCTGACGATGACGGTGGAAGCCGGCTGCATCCTGCAAACGCTGCAGCAAACCGCGCAGGAAGCCGGCTTTCTGTTCCCCTTGAGCCTGGCCGCCAAAGGCAGTTGCACCATCGGCGGCAACCTGGCCACCAACGCCGGCGGCACGCAGGTCGTGCATTACGGCAACACGCGCGCGCTCTGCCTCGGGCTGGAAGTGGTGACGGCCGAAGGCGCCGTGTGGAACGGCCTCTCGGGCTTGCGCAAGGACAACACCGGCTACGACCTGCGCGACCTGTTCGTCGGCAGCGAAGGCACGTTGGGCGTGATCACGGCGGCCACCCTGCGCATTCATCCGCTGCCGAAAGCGCGGCGGGTGGCGTGGGCGGCCGTGCCCGACCTGGATGCCGCGCTGAAACTGCTCGATCTGGCGCACCATACGCTCGGCCCCGGCCTCACCGGCTTCGAAGTGATGAGCCAGTTCGCGCTCACGCTGGTCGATCGCTACTTCCCGCAGTTGCGCGTGCCCATGTACCGCACATCGCCCTGGTGCGTGCTGATCGAGCACTCGGACCACGAAAGCGAGGAGCATGCCCGCGCGCAACTCGAAAGCCTGCTGCAACACGCGCTGGAAAGCGGCGCCGCGACCGACGCCATCGTGGCCGAAAACCTGGCGCAATCGGACAACCTGTGGCACATGCGCGAAAGCATTTCCATGGCGCAGGCAAAGGAAGGCGTGAACGTCAAGCACGACATCAGCATCCCGATCGCGCGCATTCCGGCGTTCGTGGCTGAAACCGACGCGCTGCTGGCGCGTGCGATTCCCGGCGTCCGTCTGGTCGACTTCGGCCACTTGGGCGATGGCAACCTGCACTACAACGTGCAAGCGCCCGAAGGCGTGGATGCCGTCGCGTTTCTGCAAGCCGAGTCCAAGCACATCAACCAGGTGGTGTTCGATGCGGTGGCACGTTACGACGGATCCATCAGCGCCGAGCACGGCATCGGCAGCTTCAAGGCCGACCTGCTGCCGCACTACAAGTCGCCGGTGGCGATGGCGCTGATGCGGCGCATCAAGCGGGCGCTGGACCCGGACAATCGCATGAATCCGGGGCGCGTGCTCACCACCGGGTCTGAAGCCGCGGGCAGGCGCACCGGTCAATAGCAGACCCAGACCGCCGCGCGAGCCACGCGTCACGGCAGGGCGCAGCGACTCCAGGCTGGCATTCTCAGCGGCCACGCCGATGCGCCGTGCACTCGCGCTGCCGAATCGGCGCCATTGCACTTGATTTCACTTGTTTTACCCTTATGATTAGCACTCGTTGGCGTTGAGTGCTAACGAGCCTTTTCAACGGACCAGCGACGCAACGCGTGTTGCCGAGCTGATCGTCAAAAAGCCTGCTTCTTACTTCATACAACTTGGGAGTACTTCATGAAATTGCGTCCGCTCGCAGATCGCGTGATCGTCAAGCGTCTCGAAAATGAAACCAAATCGGCCGGTGGGATCGTGATCCCCGACAACGCCGCCGAAAAGCCCGATCAGGGAGAAGTGATGGCCGTCGGCCCCGGCAAAAGAAACGACAAGGGCGACCTGATGGACATGAACGTCAAGGTCGGCGACCGCGTGCTGTTCGGCAAATACAGCGGCCAGACCGTCAAGGTCGATGGCGACGAACTGCTGGTCATGAAGGAAGACGACCTGTTTGCGGTGGTCGTGAAGAAATGAGCGTCGTGACGAAATGACCTCGGCCTGCGGCCGAAGGTGACGGCGCTCCGCGCCACGACCCGGTTGTGTCATTCCGTCACTCACCGATAGTTAATTGAACATCTCTGGAGATCATTGAAAATGGCAGCAAAAGACGTAGTTTTCGGCAGCGATGCCCGCGCCCGCTTGATGGAGGGCGTGAACGTCCTCGCCAACGCGGTCAAGACCACCCTCGGCCCGAAAGGCCGCAACGTGGTGCTCGAACGCAGCTTCGGCGCCCCCACCGTCACCAAAGACGGCGTGTCGGTCGCCAAGGAAATCGAACTGAAAGACAAACTGCAGAACATGGGTGCGCAGTTGGTCAAGGAAGTGGCTTCCAAGACCAGCGACGCGGCTGGCGACGGCACCACCACCGCCACCGTGCTGGCGCAAGCGATTGCCCGCGAAGGCATGAAGTACGTGGCCGCCGGCATGAGCCCGATGGACTTGAAGCGCGGCATCGACAAGGCGGTCACCGCGCTGGTTGCGCAACTGAAGAAAGCCAGCAAGGCCACCACCACCAGCAAGGAAATCGCGCAGGTCGGCTCGATTTCGGCCAACTCCGACGAATCCATCGGCAAGATCATTGCCGACGCCATGGACAAGGTCGGCAAGGAAGGCGTGATCACCGTTGAAGACGGCAAGAGCCTGGAAAATGAACTGGAAGTGGTCGAAGGCATGCAGTTCGACCGTGGCTATCTGTCGCCCTACTTCATCAACAACGCAGAAAAGCAGACTGCCAATCTGGAAAAGCCGTACGTGCTGCTGTTCGACAAGAAAATCAGCAACATCCGCGACTTGCTGCCCACGCTGGAAGCCGTGGCCAAGGCCAGCCGTCCGCTCTTGATCGTCGCTGAAGACGTCGACGGCGAAGCGCTGGCCACCTTGGTGGTCAACACCATCCGCGGCATCCTGAAGGTGGTGGCCGTCAAGGCGCCCGGCTTCGGCGATCGCCGCAAGGCCATGCTGGAAGACATCGCCATCCTGACCGGCGGCAAGGTCATTTCCGAAGAAGTCGGCCTGTCGCTGGAAAAAGTGGCACTGACCGATCTGGGCCAGGCCAAGACCGTCGAAATCGGCAAGGAAAACACCACGATCATCGACGGCGCCGGCAAGGCCGCCGACATCCAGGCGCGCATCAAGCAAATCCGCGTGCAGATCGAGGAAGCCACGAGCGACTACGACCGCGAGAAACTGCAGGAACGCGTGGCCAAGTTGGCCGGTGGCGTGGCAGTGGTCAAGGTCGGTGCCGCGACCGAAGTCGAAATGAAAGAGAAGAAGGCCCGCGTGGAAGACGCGCTGCACGCCACCCGCGCTGCGGTGGAAGAAGGCGTGGTGGCCGGCGGCGGCGTGGCGCTGCTGCGCGCTCGCCAGGCGGCTGGCACCATCAAGGGCGACAACGCCGACCAGGACGCCGGCATCAAGCTGGTGCTGAAGGCGGTGGAATCGCCGTTGCGCGAAATCGCCGAGAACGCCGGCGACGAAGCCTCGGTGGTGGTCGACAAGGTGCTGGCCGGCAAGGGCGACTTTGGCTACAACGCCGCCAACGGCGAATACGGCCACCTGATCCAGTTGGGCATTCTTGACCCGACCAAGGTGACGCGCACCGCGCTGCAAAACGCGGCCTCGGTGGCAGCGCTGCTGCTCACGACCGAAGCCATGGTGGCCGAATCGCCCAAGGAAGAAGCACCTGCCGGCGGCGCCGGTGGCATGGGCGGAATGGGTGGCATGGGCGGCATGGGGATGTAATCCTGCGCTGATCCTGGGCCGGGGCACGCGCTGTGCCCCACGTTCCAAAGCCGCCGGCGGCAACGCCGGCGGCTTTTTTATTGCATCGACTTGGCAACCAGAAAGATAGGCGACACAGGAATGTCTTGTAAACGACCGGCTCAGCGCTGGATTTTTCTGGATTGAATCCCGTTGCGTGCTCTGCCATGTGATCCTCTTGAAGTTTGTCCAACTTCCGGAGGTCAGTTCATACTGGGATGCCGCCCAAGAGCTGTACGAAAATCTTCCCGTGCTGGGCGACCTGATGCGCTGGCTGCGCAAATCCGCCTCAGCCTCCACGACCACCAAGGAGCCCCATGCTCACCGTTCATCATCTTGAAACTTCGCGCTCACAGCGCATTCTTTGGCTGCTTGAAGAGCTGGCAGTTCCTTATGAAATCCGCCTTTATCGGCGCGATCCGGTAAGCCGGCTGGCGCCTGCAGAGCTCAAAAAAATCCATCCGCTGGGCAAATCGCCGGTCGTGACTGACGGCGATACCGTGGTGGCGGAATCAGGCGCCATCATCGAATACTTGGCGGAGCGCTTCGGCGCCCAGACACCGGCCGAGCTGGCCCATCTGGAGCCCGCTCGCGGCACGCCCGCGCACCGCCAGTGCCGGTTCTGGATGCACTACGCCGAGGGCTCGCTGATGAACTGGCTGGTGATGAAGCTGGTGTTCGACACCATTCCGCGCCAGCGCATGCCGTTCTTCGCGCGTCCCGTCGCCCGTGCGCTGTGCGCCAAGGTGCAGCAAAAGCTCATCAACCCGAACGTGCAGACTGCCTTGGCTTTCATGGAGGCGCATCTGGCGCAGAACCTCTGGTTTGCCGGTGAATACCTCACCATGGCTGATTTCCAGATGAGCTTCCCCGTCGAAGCCGTCCTCGCGCGCGGCGGCGACGAAGCGGCATGGCCCCATCTGGTCGCTTACCGCCAGCGCATGCGCGCGCGGCCTGCGTACCAGCGTGCGCTGGAAAAAGGCGGGCCCGTGTTGATGCGAACCTGAGGGGCGCAAGGGCTGCTGCGAAACCAAGCGCAGGCAAAGTGGAACCCCCTTCCAAGACACCATGCGCGCTGGTGTGGCGGCGTCCACCGGCTGCGATGCGCAGCCCTGGTTTCGCATCTTCAATCCGGTAACGCAATCGCAGCGCTTCGACCCGGAGGGCAAGTTCATTCGCCGCTACCTGCCCGAGCCGGCCCGCGTGTCCGATGCGCATATCCGCTATCCAGCCGCAATGAAGCCAGTCGATCTGGCGTCCTGCGGGTTGCGGCTGGATAGTGGACTACCCGCTGCCTGTCGTGGACCACGCGCGGGCAAGAGGACGCACGCTGGTGCGGTTTTCGCTTCTGCCGGAAAGTGATATTTCATGAAGCCAAGGAGCCACGGAATGACGACACCGCCGTTGTTTTTTGGCTGTTGCTGAAGAGCCTCACTTTGCACGCGCCGCTGAGTGGCTGCAGATCGAGCAGTCGCCATCGCTGCGAGCCATCGAGGAACTCGAAGAAGAGTTGGGCGTGGTTCTGTTTGCACGCACCGTAAACAATGGAATGGACGTCTCCGCCCGACACCAGCATCGATGGCCCTGGCTCCAAGACGCCCCCACGGCCAGTCGCAAAGACGTACCAAATGCTTCGGCGGCGCGCGGCGGCACCGATGGTTGCAGGCTCACGCGGCTTGGCCGCGCATCAAGTCACCGCCGGCCGCCACTTGAGCAACCGCTTTTCCATCCACGTCAGGAACGTGTTGGCGACCAGCGCGACGGCTGCCAGCAGGATCATGGCGGCAAAAACGCCGCTGGCGTTGAATGCGCCTTGAGCGGTCGCGATCAACAGCCCCATGCCCTGCTTGGCGCCGAGAAATTCGCCCACAACCGCGCCCACCAGCGCAAAGCCAAAGCTCACGTGCAGGCTGGCCAGGATCCACGACATGGCGGACGGAATCACCACTGCACTGGTGACCTGGCGGCGCGACGCGCCCAAGATGCGGGCGTTGGCGATCAGGTATTTGTCGGCCTCGATCACGCCCTGGAAAGCGTTGCCGAAGACGACGAAAAACACCATCACCACGGCCAGAGCCACCTTGGACGCCATGCCGAGGCCGAGAGCAATCACGAATACCGAGCCCAGCACCACGCGCGGAATCGAGTTGGCGATGTTGATGTAGAGGCTGAACACGTCGGCCGCCAATTTGTTGCGCCCGAGCACGATGCCGCAAATGATGCCGCCGATGCCGCCGATCAGGAAACCGATGATGGTCTCTTCGAGCGTGACCGCGATCTGCACCCAGAGCGGGCCTTGCGAGGTGCCGTCGCGAATCCATTCGGCGATCTGGTTCCAGATGAGCGAGGGCTGCGAATAAAAGAACGGATCGATCCACTTGCGCCGCGCCGCCAGTTCCCAGCCACCCAGCACGACGAACAGAAACAGCAGGCGCAAGCCGATGATGAGCCAGCGGCGGCGCTTGAGCGCCGCCTGCGCGCGTTGCGATTCACGTGCCAGCGCGGCATCGCTGAGCGAATCCGGCAAGCGATTGCCCGGCAGGGTCATGGAAGCTGCGGGAGGCATGGCGTGGCTCCTAATGAATGACCACTTCCTCGCGCAAATCGGCCCAGATGCGTTTGGAAATGTCGATGAAATTGGGGTGATAGCGCACTTCCGACATCACGCGCGGGCGCGGCAAGTCGATGGTGTAGACGTGTTTCAAGGTGGCCGGCCGGGCCGTCAGAACGAACACCCGGTCCGCCAGCGCAATCGCCTCTTCCAGGTCGTGCGTGACGAACACCACCGAGCCGCCCGTGCCGGTCCAGAGCTTCAGCAGTTCGCCCTGCATGAGCGTGCGCGTTTGCATGTCGAGCGCGGAAAACGGCTCGTCCATCAGCATGATTTCCGGGCTGTTGATGAAGGTCTGCGCCAGCGCCACGCGCTTGCGCATGCCGCCCGAGAGCTGGTGCGGAAAGTGCTTGTCGAAGCCTTCCAGGCCCACGCGTTTGATCCACTCCTGCGCCAGTTCGTAGGCACGCTTTTTCGACTTGCCGCGAAACATCGGGCCCGCGGCCACGTTGTCGATCACCGTGCGCCACGGGAAGACCGCGTCGGCCTGGAACACGAAACCGATGCGCGGATCGATGCCGTTCACCGGCTTGCCCATCAGCTTCACCTCGCCCACCGTGGCCTGCAGCAGCCCGGTGATGATGTTGAGCGTGGTCGATTTGCCGCAGCCCGTGGGCCCGACGATGGCGACGAACTCGCCGCGCGCCACCGACATGGAGAAGTTGCGCAACGTCACCGTCGCCGTGCCATCGGCGCCGATGAAGCGCAGCGAAACGTCCTTGAACTCGATCGCCGGCACGCTCGAGTCGGCGGCGACCGGCGCGCCGGTTGCGCCACTCATTTGGCTGCAGGCAGATAGGCGTTGGTGTAGGTCTTACTCAAGTCGATCTTGGCGTTCTTCACCGCCGGCTTGAACGTCGACAACACCTTGAGCACGGTTTCCGGCCCGCCTTCGGGCATGCGGCCGTCGGTTGTGAACATCGGCAGCGAGGATTTCAACGCCGTCACGTACAGTGACTTGTCGTTGCCGTAGTAGTCGCGCGGCATCTTGTCGGCGATCTCCTCGGCGCTGTGGCTGTGGAGGTACTGCATGGTCTTGGCAAACGCGTGCGCGAGCTTGGTGGCCTGTTCCTTGTGCGACTCGGCCCACTGGTTGGAGACGTACAGGCTCGGCGCCGGATAGACGCCGCCCAGCGCGTCCTTGCAACCCTCTTCGGTGCGCATGTCGACCAGCACCTGGGCCTCGCCGGTCTTGAGCAACTGGGATACCGTGGGCTCGGTCGTCATGCCGGCCTGGATGCGATCCTGCTTGATGGCGGCGATGAAGGTGTTGCCGGCGCCCACGGGCAACAGCGAATAGTCCTTGGACTCGACCCCTTTGCGCAGCGCCAGATAGCGCGTGAGGAAGTCGGTGGATGAGCCCAGGCCGGTCACGCCCAGCGTCTTGCCCTTGGCATCGGCCATGGACTTGAACGTGGGCGCGGCTTTCGTCGAAACCATTTCGACTTCGCCCGGCACCTTACCGAACACGGCAATCGCTTCCACGTTCTTGCCCTTGCTTTGCAAATCGATGGTGTGATCGTAGAAACCCACCACGCCCTGCACCGCGCCGGCGATCAACTGGTTCTCGGCATCCACGCCCGCGGGCTGCGACTGCAGCTCGACGTTCAACCCCTCGTCCTTGAAGTAACCCAACGCCTCGGTCAGCTTCGCCGGCAGGTAGATGATCTTGTTGATGCCGCCCACCATGATGATGATGGGTGCGTCGGCGGCCAGCGCCAGCGGTGCGGCGCCCGCCAAGGCGGCACTGGCCGCGGCGGCCAGCAGGGTACGGCGTGAGATATCCAGCATTTTTTATCTCCTTGAACCACGATGAAAATTGCGCCCGGTTCGGGCCACCAAGGCAGCCACCGGGCGCATGCTGCGCAGTGTAAACCCGCGAATTCGCGCGCCGCAACACGGGTGATGACGTGTGCCGGCATGGACGAGAAGAGCATCGCACGCATCGAAGACAACACGCCGAGCCCGCGACACATCCTCCAATGGCGCCGCTTTGCGCGGCGGTTCATTCGCCCGGCGGGCCTTCGGGCCGCTCACGCAGGAATACGGCGAAGCGCGGCAAGCCGGTCGACGTCTGACCGCGAAAGCGATAGGTGATCCACGCGCCCACTGCGGGCGGCGCACGCCGCTGCGCATGGCTGAAACCCGAGCCGATGGCAAACTCGCGCCCTTCGGGCGTCCGCACGCGCAACGCCCCCATCATCCCGGCGAACTGACCGCGGCCGGGCTGAATCGCGATGACGCGCGCTTCGGCGTCCTCGAACGGCTTGAGCTTGAACAGGCCGGCGCCGCGCCCGGCGCGATAGAAAGTGTCACCACGGTGCAGCACCAAGCCTTCGCCCTTCCTGGAGATCACATCCCGCAACGCGGCCTGTAGTTCAGCTTCGTCGGACACCTTGAACTGACGCACCGCAACCACCCAGGGCTGATCGATTCGAGCCACCAGCTTGCGCAGCGCCGGAACGCGCTCGTCGAATGTCGAGGTCGACGCCGGCAGGTCGAAAACCAGGTAACGCATGCGGCGCCACGCGGCATCGGTCGAACGCTCGGCACGGACGGTTTTTGAGGCGTGCTCGAAACCACCCCGGCCGGCCCAGAGTTCGCCGTCCATCGGCGTCTCGGGCCAGCCCCACGTGAACCAGTCCGGCGCCTGAATGCGCTGTCCGCCACGCGTCCAGAGCTGCCGTCCATCCCACCAGCCGCGAACGCCGTCATACTTTTCGCTGACCCAATATTGCGAAAGATCCACGCCGCCGCGATACACATCGACAAGCTCCAGCGCCGGCGGCGCCGCGCTCGCGAGTGCGACGGTGAACAAAAGCGCACAAAGCAGCCACAGGCGTCGTGCGACTCGGGCGGCGCGGTAAGGCATCACAAAATGCTCCAGTTGGGCGGTGCGCAACCATCTTGGGCCTTGGGATCTCGCCTCTCCGTGCATCGGCGACGCGGACCCGGCCACAAACTCAAACCGACAAATAGCGGCGCTGCGTCTCCGCATCGGCGAGCAGCTCACGGCTGGTCGCTTGGTGCACGACCCGCCCCTTTTCCAGCACGTAAGCGCGCTGCGCGTGCCGCAGCGCGAAATGCACGCTTTGGTCGGTGAACAGGATCGTCGTGGTTTTGGCAAGTTCGTCGATCAGCTCGCCGATCTGCTCGACGATCACCGGCGCCAGCCCCTCGTTGGGCTCGTCCAGCAACAGCAGGCGCGGCTCACTCATGAGCGAGCGCGCCACCGCCAGCATTTGCTGCTGCCCGCCCGAGAGCTTGCCGCCGTCCCGGTCGGCCAGTTCGGCGAGCATCGGGTACCGCAAAAAAATGCGGTCCGCCGTCCACACACCGCCGCTACCCGGTCGGCGGTATGCGCTCACTTCCAGGTTCTCGCGCACGGTCAAACCGGGAAAGATGCGGCGGTCTTCCGGCACCAGGCCGATGCCGCGGCGCGCGATGCGCCACGTGGACAAGCCGGTGATTTCCTGGCCATCGAACAGCACCCGCCCCTGGCGCGGCGCATTCAGGCCGATGATGCTGCGCAGCGTGGTGCTCTTGCCGGCGCCGTTGCGCCCCAGCAGGCACACCGTCTCGCCCGCCTCGAGCGCGAGCGACACGCCTTGCAGCGCATGGCTCTCGCCGTAGTAGGTGTGAATGTCCTGAACGTCCAGGATCACAGCGCCGCCTCCAGTCCCTCAGCGGAATGACCCAGATAGGCCGTGCGCACTTCCGGATTCGCGCGCACCACTTCGGGGCGGTCCAGGATCAGCGTCGCGCCGTGGTGCAGCACCAGAATGCGATCGGCCAGGTCAAACACCACGCGCATGTCGTGCTCGGTGACCAAAAACGTGTAGTCGCCGGTTTGCGCCAGCGTCTGCACCAGCCGGATGATGTGGCCGGTTTCCTCCGGAGTCATGCCGGCGGTGGGCTCATCCAACAGCACCAGTTCGGGATGCGTGGCCAGCACCATGGCGATTTCCACCAGGCGCTTGTCGCCGTAACTGATGGTGCCCGCCGTTTGATCGGCCAGATGCGCGAGCGCCAGGCGCTCCAGCAATTCGCCGGCTTCCTGCCGCACGCCAGGGTTCGCGCTGGCGCGGTTGGCCCAGCGCCGCGTTTCCCGGCGGTAGGCGGTGACCGCCACCTCGACGTTCTCGCGCACGCTCATTTCGGGAAAGATGTTGTTGATCTGGAACGAGCGTGAAATACCCAGGCGGCTGATGCGATGCGCGGGCAGTCCCGTGATGTCCCGGCCCTTGAACGCGATCGTCCCGCTGGTCGGCACCATGCGCCCGGACAGCAGGTTGTAGAACGTGGTTTTGCCGGCGCCGTTCGGGCCGATGATGGCCAGCGTCTCGCCGGTGCGCACGTCGAGATCGACGTTCACCACGGCCTGCACGCCGCCAAAGGATTTGGACAGCCCCTTGGCGCGCAAAATGAAGTTCTCGGCCATCTGCGGGTGATCCATCAGGCGCGCTTGCCGCTCACGCGTGCGACCCAGTCGAGCAACGTGCCCAGAACGCCGCGGCGAAAGAACATGACCATAAGCGCGAGGATGATGCCGAGGAACAGCATCCAGGCTTCGGTGAGACTGGTGATCCAAGTTTCCAGCAACACGAAAATCGCTGAGCCGAGGAACGGCCCGAGGAAATAGCTGCTGCCCCCCAGAATCGTCATCAGGATGGGTTCGGCCGACATGCTCCAGTGCGCCAGATCAGGACTGGCGATGCGCAGGAACGGCGCCATTAAACCGCCCGCCAGACCGGCGAAGCCGCCCGCGATCGTGAAGGCGGCCAAGCGATAAAGACGAATGTTCACGCCGCAAAAGGTCACGCGCTCCGGGTTCTGCCGAATGGCGCGCAGGATCAGCCCGAACGACGAGCCGCAAATGCGGTGCAGCACGAAAGCGGCCACCACGACGATGGCGAGCACCACGTGGTAGTACACGCTCGGGTTGCCAAGCGGCAGATGCAGGCCGAGCCCGAGCGACTGCACGCTGAAACCCGAAATCCCGTCGCTGCCGTTGGTGACCGAGCGCCACTGGTGCGCCACGCCGTACACCAGCATGCCGAACGCGAGCGTCAGCATGGCGAAGTAGACCTCGTCCAGGCGCACACAGAAGTAGCCGATGACGAGCGCAAGCACGGTGCCCGCCACGAACGACACCGCCAGGCACGCGAGCAGCGGCCACTGCAGCGATTGCAGCAGCATCGCCGTGGCGTACGCGCCGGTGCCAAAAAACGCAGCGTGGCCAAAACTCAGCATGCCGGTGTAGCCGAAAACAAGATTGAAGCTCACCGCAAACAGCCCGAGGATCAGGATTTGCGTCGCGACGAAGAGATAAAAAAACGGGGCGATCCATGGCAGCGCGACCAGCAGCGCCAGCAGCACGACGAGGCCTGCACCCTGTGCAATCGGCGCCTTCATGCCGCCTTCCCCTTGCCCATCAGCCCATAGGGCTTGAACAGCAGCACCAGCGCCATGCCGATGTACGGCAGGATCAGGTCGATGTCGGGCAGATAGCGGCCACCCAGACCGTGCAGCAGGCCCAGGATGATCGCGCCCCAGAGCGCGCCGGGGAAGCTGCCGAGCCCGCCGATCACGACGACGATGAAACTCTCGATGATGATCTTGTCGCCCATGCCGGGATCGATGGCGCGCATCGGCGCGGCCACCACGCCGCCCAGCGCCGCGAGCCAGGCGCCGAAAGCGAACGCCCCGGTGATCACCAGGCGCGTGTTGATGCACAGCACCTGCGCCATGTCGCGGTCGAGCGCCGCCGCGCGCATGATTTTTCCGATACGCGTGCGGGTGAACAGGAACCAGAGTCCGAGCAATGTCAACAACCCCACCGCGACGACGAACACGCTGTATTTCGGATAGCTCAAGCCGCCCGTCAACTGGATTGAGCCTTTCAGCAAATCAGGCGGGTTGACGATGTGGATGCCGGTGCCCCAGATCGACTTCACCGCCTGGTTCACGATCAGCAGCAGCGCGAACGTGAGCAACAGGCTGTCGGTGATGTCGCGCCCGTAGATGAAGCGCAGCATGCCGCGATCGATCAGCACCGCGAGCGCGGCGACGACCAACGGCGCCACCAGCAGCGTGATCCAGAACGGGAAACCCAGGCCGGCGATGAAGCTGTACGTGAGGTACGCCCCCAGCATGTAGAGCGCGCCGTGGGCGAAATTGATGACGTTGAGCACGCCAAAAATGATGTTGAGGCCCACCGCAATGATGAACAGCAGCAGGCCGATGTCGAGGCTGTTCAGGAGTGCGAGCACGAAGCTGCTCACGACGCGATCTCCGCGCCGCGTGACGCCACTGCGCGCTTCGCAACGCCACCGAGGCACGCAGTCAACACCTCAAACCTCGGACTGAAACGGGCACAGAAATACCCGGACGACGCACTCGCCCGGGTATCGCGATCGCTCAAAGCTTGCAAGCCGGATCGACGGGCGGCGTGACGTCGGCGCCCTTGAAGTTCTGGATTTGCGTGAGCGAGCGGATGCCGTCGGCGGTGTTCATCGGCCCGGTCACGCCCACGGTCGGCCCGATCAGGGCTTGATGGTCACCGGCGCGGATGTGCAGCTCGCCGAACGGCGCCGGCACCGTGATCCCCGACAGCGCGGCGATCACCTTGTCGGGTTCGACCGAACCGGCTTTCTCAATGGCGGCCTTGAACAGGTGGATCGCCATGTAGGCCTGCTCGGCGTTGTAGCTGGGCGGATGGCCATACGCCTTCTTGTAGTCCGCAACGAACTGCTTGTTCAGCGGCGTGTCCCACGAGTCGTACCAGTAGCGCGTGGCAAGCCACTGGCCTTCGGGCATCTGGTCGCCCAAGGCGGTCAGCACTTCAGTGGCGGCACCGACCGCGTAGAAGTTCTTGAAGCCCTGCTTGAAGTAGCCCAGTTGCGTCGCCTGGCGCACGAAATTCACCAGGTCGCCGCCCCAGAGCGAAATCATCACGCCATCGGGTTTGGCCGCCATCACAGCGTTGATGAACGGCGTGAAATCTTCAGCACCGAACTTCGGGAAGGCCACGGCCTTGTCCATCAGCTCGACGTCGGGCTGCAGCTTCTTCAAATCCTTGCTGAAGTATTCCCATGTCTGGTGGCCAAAAGCGTAATCCGGGCCGATCGTGGTCCATTTCTTCGCGCCCACTTTTGCCGCCACGGCTGCCAGGCCCGCCATCTGCTGCGTCACGTTGGTGCCGTCGCGGAAAACGTACTTGTTGCACAACTTGCCGGTGGCCGCAGGCGTTGCCGCGTGCGTGATCATGAACGGCTTGCCGAGTTCAGGAACGGTGGGCACCAACCCTTCGGCCACGCCCGAGCTGTCCAGTCCCATGAGCAGGTCGACCTTGTCCTGGAACACCAGCTTGCGCGCTGCTTGAATGGCGACTGCGGCCTTGCCTTGGCCGTCTTCGAGCTGCAGGCTGAACGGGCGCCCGAGCACGCCGCCCGCGGCGTTGACCTCGTTGATGGCCAGCGTTGCGCCCTGCTTGGCGAATTCGCCATACGTCGCGGCGCTGCCCGACATCAGGTAAATCCCGCCGATCTTGATCGGGTCCTTGTTTTGCGCGGTTGCGGTTCCGGCCGCAAATACAGTGGCGGCGGCCAGCACGCCGATCAGCCCAAGCTGTCTCAGCCGCTTTCCGCAAGTCAAGAGCTTGCTCATGTTGTCTCCTTGTCGTTTCGTTGGCGCCCATTGCAGGCGTCTGCTTTTACTTCTTCACGCCGTTCGGGGGAGCGGCCCGCGCGCACCTCAAGGCTGCGTGCGCAAGTCGTCCCGCAAGACGTTCTTGCGGATTTTACCGGTCGATGTTTTCGGCAGTTCGCCGAAGACCACTTTGTGCGGAATCTTGAATCCCGCCAGGTTTTTGCGACACCAGGCGAGCACGTCAGCTTCGCTCAACGGCGCATTCGGATCGCGCAGGGTTACGAACGCGCACGGCGTCTCGCCCCATTTCTCGTCCGGCATGGCGACCACGGCGGCTTCCAAAATCGCCGGGTGGCGATACAGCACCTCTTCCACTTCCTTGCTGGAAATGTTCTCGCCGCCGGAGATGATGATGTCCTTGCTGCGGTCCTTCACTTCGACGTAGCCGTCCGGATGCATCACGCCCAGGTCGCCCGTGTGGAACCAGCCGCCGCGGAACGCCGCGTCCGTGGCTTTCGGGTTGTCGAGGTAGCCCTTCATGAGGGTGTTGCCGCGCAGCATGAGCTCGCCCAGGGTCTCGCCATCCGACGGAACGGGTTTCAGCGTGTCGGGATCGGCCACCATCACGCCCTCGATCGCGTGCGTGCGCACGCCCTGGTGTGAAATTTGCGTGGCGAGCTGGTCCAGCGGCAGGCTCTCCCACGCTGGCTGGCGCTCGCACACCGTGGCCGGGCCGTAGCTCTCGGTCAGGCCATAGAGGTGCGTGATGTCGAAGCCGATTTCGCGCCCGCGCTGGATCACGGCGCTGGGCGGCGCGGCGCCACCCACGGAAAACTGCACCGGATGGTCGAGCTTCAGCCCGGCGTTGTGCATGTCGTTCACCAGGCTGTTCAGCACCACCGGCGCGCCGCACATCGTCGTGACGCCGTAGCGCCGGATGCGCGCGATCACTTCCCTGGTTTCCACTTTCGCCAGGCACACGTGCGTGCCGCACACCGCCGTCACCGCCCACGTGTAGTCCCAGCCGTTGCAGTGGAACATCGGCAGCGTCCAGAGATAAACGCTGTTTGCATTCATTTGCATGGCCATGGCGTTGGTCATGGCCGCGAGCCAGGCGCCGCGGTGGTGATAGACCACGCCCTTGGGGTTGCCGGTGGTGCCCGAGGTGTAGTTGAGCGAGATCGACTGCCACTCGTCTTCGACCGGCGGCCGCTGGTAATTCGGGTCGCCCCGCGCGCACAACGTTTCATAGTCGAATTCGGCCAGGCCCTGCGACGGCCCCGCGCTGCGTGCGATCGCCACCAGCCGCGGCGGCTGCGCCAGCGTGGCAATAGCCTGCATCACCAACGGCTCGAACTCGGTGTCGTAGAACAGCACGCGCGCATGGCCGTGCTGCATGATGAAACCGAGCGCTGCCGCATCGAGCCGCGTGTTGAGCGCATTCAGCACCGCGCCCGACATCGGGATGAAGTAATGCGCCTCCAGCATTTCATGCGTGTTGCGACACAGAAAAGACACCGTGTCGCCAAAGCCCACACCGAGGCCGGCCAACGTACTCGCGAGCCGCCGGCAGCGCTCGTGAAACTCGGCGTACGTGAGCGACCGGTCATCGTCGATCACCGCCACCTTGTCCGGAAAAATCCACGCCGCGCGCTCCAAGAGCGACACCGGCGTGAGGGGGGCGTAATTGGCTGCGTTCTTGGGCAAGTTGTCTGTTTGCTGCATTGTTGTCTCCACACGATCGGCACGCGCCCTGCGCTCGGCGGATTTGCGGCGAATGGCCGCGTGGGCCCTTGCGCAAGCGGACGCCGGCTCTCGCCACGCGTCTTGCAATGCGCGCGACCTGTTGGCCGATTATGCGATTCGCCAAGCACCGCCCGATGAGCCGCAAGCCACCCGGGACGCGGCTCCGCCGGCAATCCAATGGAACCGCGGCAGCCATCACCAGGAATCCGGTGCAAAGCCCGATCTCTCATGGCCGAGCGCGGACTGTCGGCCTGTGCGGTTTGCGCGCCCAGGGTTCGGGCGCCAACCGCTGCTTGCATCATGACCAACACCCTCTTCCGCTTCCGCGACATCGCCGTCGCGGCCTTCGGATCTTCGCTTTTCTTCAGCACCGGCGACGCTGCGGTGCTGCCGATGATTGCGCTCAGCGCGCGCGCCGATGGCGACTTCAGCGCTGCTGCCCGCGCCATGTCCTCGATTGGCGGCCCGCGGCGCATTGGCACCTTCGTCGGCCCGTTTCCCGGCGCTGGCAGCCCAGCCAACGTGCTGCCGCGGCTCGCCTCGGGCCGGCCGCGGGCTTCATGAGCCGATCCATCGCGGCCCCGGCCGGGGCGGACAGAAAATTCCGGCGCTGCGGGCGCTTGCCGGCGTGATTAGACTGGGATTTGCAACGGCCGCGGCGCGCGACGGAGCGCGTCCGGCCGACGCATTTCAAGGAACGGCATGCTTTTGATCACGGGAGCTTCCGGCCACGTCGGTCGGCGCGCGGCCGAGCTGGTACTGGACAAAACCGGCCACAAGGGCGGCGCGTTGCGGCTCATGACGCGCACGCCCGAGAAGCTGCAGGCGCTCGCGGGCGCCGAAATCGTAGCGGGCGATTTCTCACGCCCCGAAACGCTTGCACGCGCCTTTCACGGCGTCGACGTAGCGCTCGTCATCTCCAGTTCGGCGCCGCCCGGCCAGCGCGCGCTGCACCACCGCAATGCGTTCCGGGCTGCTGCAGCCGCAGGCGTACGGCACGTGGTCTACGTGTCGCTGCAGGGCAGCACGCCGCAATCCCGGTTCTCCTATTCGCGTGACCACGCCACGAGCGAGCGGTTCCTGGCCGAGTCGGGCGTGCCCGAGACCACCATCCTGCGCAACGCGTTCTACCTGGACATGCTGCCCGGCTTCTTCGACGCGGGTGGCGTGCTGCGCGACCCGTCCGCGAGCGGGCGCGCGGCGCTCGTCGCGCGCGAGGACGCCGCGCAGGCCATGGCCGCGGCGCTGCTGCAGCCGCCTGGCGGGACGCTGGACGTGACCGGCCCCGAAGCGCTGAGCGTCACCGACGCCGTGGCGCGCCTGGCGCGGCTCACCGGACGCGCACTGCGCTACGAGCACGCGCCGGCGCAGGCCGACGGCAGCGAATCAGTGGCGGAAAACTGGCGCGCCGAGCTTTACACCGGCTGGTTCGAAGCCGTCGCCGCGGGCGAGCTGGCGCGCACCACCGACGCGGTGCAACGCCTCACCGGACGCACGCCGCTCGCGCTGGAGCACTATTTCACGGCATTTCCCGCGGCGCTCGGACCGCTGCGGTCCGGCACCGCCATCGGCGCATGAACGACCGAACGGACGACACGCCGCTGCCGCGGCCGACTCCCCTGGTCCCTGAATCGGAAAGGAACACACGATGAAACGCAGAAAACTGGGCAACACAAGCCTGGAAATCGCACCCGTGGTATTCGGCGGCAACGTGCTCGGCTGGACTATCGACGAGCGGCGCGGCTTCGAGGTGCTGGATGCTTTCTTCGATCACGGCTTCAACGCCATCGATACCGCCGACGTGTACTCGGCCTGGGCACCCGGCAACCACGGCGGCGAGTCCGAGACGTTGATTGGCCGCTGGCTGAAAGCACGGCCGGGGCGGCGCAACCACGTGGCAATCTTCACCAAAGTGGGCAGCGGCACCGACGGGCCGGGAAAGCGCAAGGGGCTCGCGCGCCGCTGGGTAGAGCAGGCGGCCGAAGCTTCGCTCGAGCGCCTGGGCGTAGACGCGATCGACTTGTATTTCTCGCACTGGCCCGACGCCGGCACGCCGCACGAGGAAACGCTGCGCGCCTACGAGGCGCTGCTGCAGGCGGGCAAGGTCAAGGCCATCGGCGCGTCCAATTACGACGCCGCGCAGCTCGCCGCGGCGCTGCAGGCCGCACGCGAGCATCACCTGCCTGCCTACCAGGTGCTGGAGCCCGAATACAACCTCTACGCCCGCGATACCTACGAGGGCGCGCTGTGCGACCTGTGCGTGGCCGAAGGCGTCGGCGTGGTCACGTACTACAGCCTGGCTTCGGGCTTCCTCAGCGGAAAATACCGTAGCGAAGCCGACTTCGACCAGTCGGCGCGCGGCGCCGGCATGGGCAAGTACCTGAACGCGCGCGGACGGAGGATCCTCGCGGCGCTGGACGCGGTGGCCGAGCGCCACGGCGCCCAGCCGGCCGAAGTGGCGCTCGCCTGGCTCATGACCCGGCCCGGCGTGACCGCACCGATCGCCAGCGCGACCAGCGTGGCGCAAGTCGAAAGCTTTGCGCGTGCGGCCGAGCTTAAGCTCGACGCCGAGGACCTGGCCAAACTGGCGTAGCGGCTCGGCCCTTCCGAGATTCGAGCCACCGGAACGCAAAATCGGACCGTATCGCCAGCCTCGCCGCTACCCCAACCGAGCGAAAGGAACCGCACGTGCAATACGCCAAACTGGGATCCACCGGCCTGTCGGTGTCGCGCCTCTGCCTGGGAACGATGACCTTCGGACTGCAGGTCGACGAGGGCACGTCCCGGGCCATCCTGGACGCAGGCGCGGCCCAGGGCATCACCTTCATCGACACCGCCGATTCGTACCCCCTGGGCGGCGATTGGCACACGGCCGGGTGCACCGAAGAAATCGTCGGGCGCTGGCTGAAAGGTCGGCGCGGCGATTTCATCCTGGCGACCAAAGCCGTCAACCGCACCGGCCTGCACGAGTGGGACGTGGGCGCGTCGCGCAAGCACCTGCTGGACGCCATCGACGCCTCGCTGCGCCGCCTGGGCACCGACTACGTGGACCTGTATCAGCTCCACAAGGACGACCCCGGCACGCCGCTGGATGAAACGCTGGAAGCGCTGGACCGCATCGTGCAAAGCGGCAAGGCGCGCTACATCGGCGTCTCCAACTTTCTCGCCTACCGCCTCGCGCGGGCGCTGGGTCGCTGCGACACGCGCGGCCTTACGCGCATCGTCTGCGTGCAGCCGCGCTACAACCTGCTGTTCCGGCAAACCGAGCGCGAACTGCTGCCGCTGGCCACCGAAGAAAAGCTCGGCGTGATCACCTACAACCCGCTCGCGGGCGGCCTGCTCACCGGCAAGCATCAGCAGGACGTTCTGGCACTGGGTGGGCGCTTCACCCTGGGAACGGCCGCCGCCATGTACCAGAAGCGCTACTGGCACAAGCACGAATTCGCCACCGTGGAGCGGCTCCGCAGCGCGGTCGATGGCAGCGGCCTGCCGCTCACGACCACGGCCGTGGCCTGGGTGCTGGCCAACCCCGCGGTCACGTCAGCGATCATTGGCGCGAGCCGGCCGGAGCAACTCAAGGACGTGATCGCCGCAGCCGACGTGACGTTGACCGGTGCGCTGAAGGCGCAGCTCGATCAGATCACGCACGAGTACCGGATGGGGGATGCGCTGCGCTGAGGTGCTGCCAATGCTCGCGGCCACGATCAGAAAGATCGCGCAGAAAACGCCCACCATGCCCAAAAAAATGGGGCGTGATAGGGAGTGTCAAATCAGCGGGAACCCGCATGAACACTGGCGGAGAGGGTGGGATTCGAACCCACGTTACGCCTAAACGTAAACCGGATTTCGAGTCCGGCGCATTCGACCACTCTGCCACCTCTCCGCGGTCGGCCGCGTTGCGCGGCAGGGCTGCGAAGTTTACCAGTTCAAGCCGTGAGGACTTCCAGGCCGCCCAGATAGGGTTGCAGGGCTTTCGGAATGCCGATGGAGCCGTCGGCCTGCTGGTGGTTTTCCAGCACGGCGACCAGGGCGCGGCCCACGGCAACACCCGAGCCGTTCAGGGTATGCACCAACTCATTCTTGCCCTTGGCGTTCTTGAAGCGCGCCTGCATGCGGCGCGCCTGGAAGGCTTCACAGTTGCTCACCGAACTGATTTCGCGATACGTGTTCTGCGCCGGCAGCCAGACTTCGAGGTCGTAGGTCTTGGCCGAGCCGAAACCCAGGTCGCCGGTGCACAGCGCGACCACGCGGTACGGCAGCTCCAGCGCCCGTAGCACGTCTTCGGCGTGCGTGACCATGTGCTCCAGCACGTCGTAGCTTTTTTCGGGATGCACGATCTGCACCATCTCGACCTTGTCGAACTGGTGCTGGCGAATCATGCCGCGCGTGTCGCGCCCGGCGCTGCCGGCCTCCGAGCGGAAGCACGGCGTGAGCGCCGTGAGTTTGATCGGCAACTCGCCCTCGGCCAGCACGCGCTCGCGCACCAGGTTGGTGAGCGTGACTTCGGCCGTGGGGATCAAATACAGCGGATCGCCCTCGCCTTGCTGTCCGCCTTTCTTGGCGGCGAACAGGTCGGCTTCGAACTTGGGCAACTGCCCCGTGCCCTGCAGCGTTTGCGCCGTGACGATGTAGGGCGTGTAGCACTCGGTGTAGCCGTGCCGCGTGGTGTGCAGGTCGATCATGAACTGGCCGAGCGCCCGGTGCAGGCGCGCCACCGGCCCGCGCATGTACGCAAAGCGCGCGCCTGAGAGCTTGGCGGCGGTTTCGAAATCCAGCCCCAGCGGCTCGCCCAGCGTCACGTGATCGCGCACGGCGAAATCGAACGTGGGCGGCGTGCCCCAGCGGCGCACTTCCACGTTGGCGCTTTCGTCCGGGCCGACTGGCACGCTTTCGTGCGGCAGGTTGGGCACGCCCAGCAGCAGCGCGTGCAGTTGGTCTTGCAGGGCGTCCAGGCGGGCGGCCGAAGCATCCAGCTCGCCCTTGATGGCGGTCACGCGCGCCATCAGCTCGTCGGCCGATTCACCTTTGCTCTTGCGCTGGCCGATCTGCTTGCTGGCAGCATTGCGCTCGGCCTGCAGCTCTTCAGTGCGAACCTGGATGGTCTTGCGCTCGGCTTCCAGCGCGGAAAAAGCGCTTTCGTCGAGGAACGGTTGCGGTTTTTTGCGCGTGGCAAGGCGCGCAAGCACACCGGGCAAATCGCGGCGGAACAAGACGGGGTCAAGCATGGCGGGAATTGTAGGGGCCGCTGCCCGCGCGGACGCGGTGCGGCGCGCGTCAGCTCAGGTGCGTCAGGCGGGCTTCGGCACTGGCGTCCAGTTTCAGCCCTTTGGGCATGGGGAATTTCATGGTTTCGCGGATGCCCTTCAACTTTTGCACCGATTCCACGCCCAGCTCGGCCAGGCGCGCGAGCACGTCCTGCACCAGCACGTCGGGCGCCGACGCGCCAGCCGTGACGCCGATGCGCCGGCGGCCGGCAAACCAATCGGCGCGCAGTTCGCCCGCGCTGTCGATCATGTGGGTTTGCACACCCAGGCGCTCGGCCACTTCGCGCAGGCGGTTGGTGTTGCTGCTGGTCTGGCTGCCGATCACGAGCATCACGTCGACGCGCCGCGCCAGCGCCTTCACCGCGTCCTGGCGGTTCTGCGTGGCATAGCAGATGTCCTGCTGCTTGGGCTCGCGGACGTTCGGGAATCGCACTTTGACGGCCGCCATGATATCGGCCGCGTCGTCCACGCTCAGCGTGGTTTGCGTGACCACCGCCAGGTGCTCGGTTTGCGTGGGCGCGAGCCGCGCCACGTCGTCCACGGTTTGCACCAGATGGATGGCGCCCTGCTCCAGTTGCCCCAGCGTGCCCTCCACCTCGGGGTGGCTGCGGTGGCCGATCAGGATGAATTCGTAGCCCTCGTGCCGCAGCTTGGCCACTTCGACGTGCACCTTCTTCACCAGCGGGCAGGTGGCGTCGTAGATGCGGAAGCCGCGGCGCGCGGCTTCTTCCTCCACCGCACGCGGCACGCCGTGGGCGCTGAAGATCAGGGTGGCGCCCGCCGGCACGTCGGCCAAGTCTTCGATGAACACCGCGCCCTTGCGCTGCAGGCTGCCCACCACGTAGGTGTTGTGCACGATTTCGTGGCGCACGTAAATCGGCGGACCGAACTTGGCCAGCGCATGCTCGACGATCTGGATGGCGCGATCGACGCCGGCGCAAAAGCCGCGCGGCTCGGCCAGCAGGACTTCCGGCTTCAGCGTGAGGAGCGCGTCGTCGGTCACAAAACGCTCACCAGTTCGACTTCGAACGTCACCGGCTGGCCCGCCAGCGGATGGTTGAAATCCAGTTGCACGGCGCCGTCGGCGCGCACGGCCCGCACGACGGCTGCCACTTGCTGGTCGCCCGCCGGCGTGGGCATTTGCACCACGTCGCCCACGGCGTACTCGTCGCCACCGCCGTCCAGCTCATTCATCTCCCGGCGCGGCAGCCAGTGGATCAAATCCGGGTTGCGCTCGCCAAACGCAACGCCTGCCGGAATTTCGAGCGTGGTGTGCGTACCCTCTTCCATGCCGATCAGGCGTTCTTCCAGCGCCGGCGACAACTGGCCGCTGCCCAGCGACAAGGTGGCGGGCCGTCGCCCGAAGGTGTTGACCACGTCGCCCTGCGGCCCCGCCAAGCGGTAGCGCAAGGTGAGGAACGAATCGCGAGCCACGCGGGATGCGGTTTGGACGTCCATAGGTGCCCGTGATTTTAGGGAACGGAAACATCCTTACGCACTGCGGGTGCACCCGGACGCAGCGCCGCAAAGCGCCTGCCTGCCGGGCGAAAGACGGCGCCGACACATCTCTTGAGCAATCCCCACCGGCGCACGAGCGCCCGGCGCGGCGCGAGATAATACGGCCTGCTCTCCCTTCTGCTTGCGGGCCGGACGGCCAGTTCACACGGCCACCGCGCGCAACCGCCTCCCATGACCCAGAACTTGATCTACACAGGCTCCGTCAAGGACGTTTATACGGATGCCGATCGCCTGATTTTTTCTTACTCCGATCGCTATTCGGTGTTCGACTGGGGGCAAATGCCGGACGACATCCCGGGCAAAGGCCAGGCGCTCGCGAGCCTGGCGGCGTCGTTCTTCGAATTCCTGCAAGCCCAGGGCATTCCGTCGCATTACCTCGGCCAGACCGCGCCGAATGCCATCGCCGTGCAGCCGGTGGACGTGCTGCGGCCGGCGTGGACCGATGGCCTCTACGACTATTCGGCCTACCGCGCCCATCCCACGGGCGCGCTGGTGCCGCTGGAAGTGATCTTCCGGCACGCGCTGGCGCTGGGCAATTCGCTCGAAGGGCGGCTGAAAAAAGACCCGGCCTACATGCGCGACCTCGGCTTGACGCAAGTACCGACCAGCGCCGCCGAATTCGATCCGCCGCTGGTGGAGTTCTCGACCAAGCTGGAAAGCACCGACCGCTACGTCACGGCGCATGAAATCGAGCAGCTCGATTTGCTGTCCGCCAGTGAACTGAGCGCGCTGCGCGAGAAAACGCGGCACATCGCCACGCTGCTGCGCGGGCTGTTCGAGAAGCTCGGCGTCAAGCTTTGGGACGGCAAGTTCGAATTTGCTTGCCACGCGGGACGGTATCCGCAGCGCGAGTTCCTGCTGGTGGACAGTGTGGGCCCCGACGAACTGCGCCTGACCTACGACGGCCTGTCGCTTTCCAAGGAATTCCTGCGGCAGATCTACACCAACACCGCGTGGGCGCAGGGCATGCGCCAATCCAAGGCGCTGGCGAAAGAACGCCACACGCGCGAGTGGAAAGCGATCTGCATTGGCGAACTGGGTTTGCGCCCGCGCCATCTGACCGCCGAAGAACGGGACGTGGCGTCGCTGCTGTACCAGGCGCTCGCCAACGAGGTGGCCGGTTTCGTCGGCCGTGCGTTGCCCTTCGACGCGGCGATCCGCTTGCCAGTCTGGCGCGAGCACGCGCGGCGACTGGTGGCCCAAGCGGCGTAAGGCGCGATCCCGGCATGAACAAGCTGAACGTTCTGGTCTTGGGCAAAGGCGGGCGCGAGCACGCCCTGGCGCAGCACCTGGCGCGCTCGTCCCTGCTGAATCAACTGTGGGTCTGTCCCGGCAATGCCGGCATGGCGCTCTGCGGCCTGTCGTGCGTGGCGGGTGACAGCGCCGCCGCGGTGCTGGCGTTCTGCGCCACACATCGTGTGGACATCGTGGTGCCGGGGCCGGAAGCCTACATGGTGGGCAACCTCAAGGACACGCTGCAGCGCGCCGGCGTGTATTGCTTTGCGCCCACCGCGCATCTGGCACAACTGGAATCGTCCAAGCTGTTTGCCAAGGACATCCTGCGGCGCGCGGGGTTGCCGACGGCGGCGGCGCAGGTGATCGGCAATGCGCAGCTAGGCGCGCAGGCGCTTGCCGCGCATGACTTTGAAGCGCATGGCCTGGTGCTCAAAGCCGACGGCTTGGCGCAGGGCAAGGGCGTGGTGGTCACGCACCGTCGCGCGGATGCCGAAGCGGCATTCGCGCAATTGCACCGCGATTTCGGCTTCCCCATCCTGTTCGAAGAACAACTGTCGGGGCCGGAACTCTCGGCGTTTGCGCTTTGCCACGGCGGCACGTTCCGCTTTCTCGGCACCGCGTGCGACTACAAGCGCATCGGCCCCGATCCGTACAGCGCCAACACTGGCGGCATGGGCGCCTATAGCCCGTGCGATTTCATCAGTGCGGCGGACGAAGCGCGGATCAAGCAGATTTTCGAGAAAACGTTGCGCGCCATCACCGACCAGGGCCTGAGTTACGAAGGTTTCCTGTTCGCCGGCCTGATGAAGACCGCAACCGACATTCACGTGCTGGAATTCAACGTGCGCCTGGGCGACCCGGAAACGCAAGCGCTGCTGCCGCGCCTGTCGGAAGACCTGCTCGCCGCCATCGTGCGGGCGCGCGACGACAGGTTGCAGGCGAACGATGCGCACCAGCGCGCGGAGTGCGCCGTGCACGTGGTGGCCGCGAGCCGCGGCTATCCGCAAAAGGACATGCTGCTGGGCCAGGCCATCGCCCTGCCCGCTGATCTTTCGGCGATCACGTTTGCCGGCGTGAGCGCCCAAGGCGGTACGCTGGTCAACAGCGGCGGCCGCGTTCTGGGCGTGACCGCCCTGGCGCTGACGCGCGCGAAAGCGCGGAACCAAGCCTACGCCACGCTGGACGGCGTTTCCTTTGAAGGCATGGTCTACCGACGAGACATTGCCGCATGAACACCCCGAGCGGCTCCCAAATGCAAATCCCGCGGCGCGCAGCGCGGAGGGACGTCCGATGACCGAGCCCATCCGTATCGCCGTGTTTGCTTCCGGCACCGGCAGCAACGCGATCGCCTTGCTGGAAGCAAGCCAGCGGCTTGTGCCCGCAGTCGAGATTCCGCTGCTCATTTGCGACCAGCCGCAAGCGCCCATCTTGCAGAAGCTCGCGCCGTTCCCGACCGCGCCCGTGCTGGTCGAGCGCACCGCCGGACGCAGCGCGCAGGAAGCGGCGATCCTGCAGCACCTCACGTGCCAGCGCGTCGACTGGATTTTTCTGGCGGGCTACATGCGCCTGCTGTCGCCCGATTTCGTGCAGCAATGGCAGCGCCTGCACGGTGGCGCGGCGCAGATCGTGAACGTGCACCCGTCGCTCCTGCCCGCCTATCGCGGGCTGCACGCGGTGGAGCAGGCCGTGGCCGCGGGCGAGCGCGAGATCGGCGTGACGATCCACACCGTCGATGCCGGCATGGACACCGGCCGGATCATTGCCCAGGACGTGATCGAGCGCGCGCCGGGCGAGACGGCCGAGCAATTGATGCCGCGTGTGCACAGGCTGGAACACCAGCTTTATCCGCGCTTCCTGCGCCAGGTGGCGCTGGGTGAAGTTCCGACCCAACGCCTGCACGAGGTCGATCGATGCTGAGAATTCAAGTCCGCAGCCGCATCGACCACAGCGCCGAAACCGCGCTGGGGGCAGCTTTCGCCAAGCTGGGTACCCACACCGACGTCAAGCTGAGCCGCGTGTTCTGGCTCACTGAACGCGAGCCGGGCGCAATCGCTGCGATTGCCGATATCGAAAACGTTCTCCACGATCCGATTTCGGAAGACGTGGCGTTCGGCACGCCCGCGGTCGATGCGGCTTGCACCTACGTCGAAATCCGCCACCGCGCAGGCGTCACCGACAACCTCGCGCGCACCGCCACCGAAGCGCTGATGATCGTGGCAGGCGCGCCCACCGGGTCGAGCTGGCAGGACTGGACCATTCATGTGGCCAGCGGCTGGCAGCTCGAACTACAAGGCCGCGTAAGCGAGGCAGCGATCACCGAGGTGCTGTACCGCGACCTCGCGAATCCGTTGCTGCACGAGGTGGCAGTGAGCAGCGGCGCGGCGCTCGCGCAGCAGCCAGACGCTTGGTTCCGGGCCGCGGTCGATGCCAGCGCCGCCTTCGCCGCGCCGCCGCAAGACCTCACGCTGTTTCCGCTGGACATGACCACGCTGGACCGGGTCAACCAAGAGCGCGGCCTGGCGCTGAGCGCAAGCGAGCTGGGAACCATCATCCGGCAGTTCAGCGCGCCTTCCGACTTCCGCAGCGCGCAAGGCTGGGCCGGGCACATCACCGAAGTGGAGCTGGAGTGCATCGCGCAGAGCTGGAGCGAGCACTGCAAGCACAAGATTTTTTCCGCCGACATCGATTACACCGAAGTCGATGGCGAGTTCCCGGCCTTGGGCGCGCGCCGCATCCAGGGCCTGTACCAGACCTGCATCCAGCAACCCACGCACGAACTGACGGGCTGCGGCTATCTGGTCTCGGTCTTCAGCGACAACGCCGGCATCGTCGATTTCGATCCGCAGGTGAACCTGTGCATCAAGGTGGAAACGCACAACAGCCCGTCGGCGCTCGACCCCTACGGCGGCGCCATCACCGGCATCCTGGGGGTGAACCGCGACATCATCGGCTGCGGCCTGGGCGCCAAGCCCATCGCCAACCTGGACGTGTTTTGCCTCTCGACCGCCGAGCTGTTCCCGCCGCCAGAGAGCCCCGAGCGCCCGACGCTGCTGAAAGACCCAGCGGTGATCTTCCGCGGCGTGCACAAGGGTGTGGAAGATGGCGGCAACCAGAGCGGCATTCCCACCATCGAGGGCGGCCTGCGTTTTGCTTCCGAGTACGGCGGCAAGCCGCTGGTGTTCGTGGGCTCTGTGGGCGTGATGCCCAAGAAAGTGGGCGAACGCGCGAGCCACGAGAAGAAGATCCTGCCCGGCGACCGCATCGTGGTGGCGGGCGGGCGCTTGGGCAAGGACGGCGTGCACGGCGCCACCTTCAGCTCGCTCGCGCTGCAGGACGGTGTGGCCGCCAACGTGGTGCAGATTGGCGACCCGATCACGCAAAAGCGCGTGCTCGACTTCACCCTGGCAGCGCGCGACCGCGGCTGGATCCGCGCGATCACCGACAACGGCGCCGGGGGTCTCAGTTCCTCTATCGGCGAAATGGCCCAGCTCTCGGGCGGCGCTCGCCTGGATTTGAGCCGCCACGCGGTGAAATATGCGGGCCTGGCGTTCTGGGAAATGCTGGTGAGCGAATCACAGGAGCGCATGTCGTACGCGGTGGCGCCCGAGCATCTGGACGTGTTCATGCAGCTCGCGCGCGACATGAGCGTGGAAGCGTGGGATCTGGGCGAATTCACCGCGACCGGCGTGTTCGAAGTGCACTACGCCGGGCGCGAACTGGCGCGCATCGACCTTGACTTTCTGCACCACGGCCTCGGCAAGATGCAGCTCAAGGCGCGCTGGGCCGGGCCGCAAAAGACACGGCCTTTTTATCGCCGGGTGCCGCGCCAGGCGGTCCAGCCCGGCCTGCAGGCGCTGCCGCAGGTGCTGCTCGCGCTGCTCGCTGCGCCCAACGTGGCCTCGCGCGAATTCATGGTGCGTCGCTACGACCACGAGGTGCAGGCGGCGACGCGCCTGAAGCCCTTCACCGGCCGCACGCAAAGCACGCCCAACGATGCTGGCGTGATCGACTTGCACGTCCACGGCGGCCGCGAAGACAACGCGCTGGTGCTGGCGCACGGCCTGTGCCCGCAGTTTTCCGCTTTCGATACTTACTTGATGGCGCAGAAAGCGGTCGATGCCGCGCTGCGCAACCTGGTCGCGGCCGGCGGCGATCCGGCGCGCGCCGCACTGGTCGACAACTTCTGCTGGCCCGATCCGCTGGAAGGACCGGGCAACCCCGACGCGCAGCACAAGCTCGGCCAACTGGTGCGCGCCTGCGAAGGCATGGCGGCGGCGGCGCGCGCCTTCAAGGCGCCCTTCGTGAGCGGCAAGGACAGCATGAAAAACGATTTCGTCGGCACCACGCAAGGCGGCCAGCGCATCAAGATTTCGGTGCCACCCACGCTGCTCGTGACCGCGATCGCGCCGAATCCAAACGCCGAGCAAACGGTTTCAGCCGAGTTCAAGAACGCCGGCGACGTGATCTACGTGCTGGGCGACTGGACCGAAAGCCTCTGCGGCTCGACCTACGCCGACGTGTTCGAAGCCGAGACGCACGCGCCCGAGTACCCCGACCTGGCGCGCAACGCCGCGCGCTACCGCACGCTGCACGCGCTGATGCAGCAGGGCTTGGTCGCTTCCTGCCACACGGTGCAGGAAGGCGGCGTTCTCGCCACGGCGATCGAGTGTTGCTTCGGCAACCGCATCGGCATGGACCTTTCGCTCGACGGCCTGCGATGGCCGCAATGGTTCTCAGAGACCGGCAGCCTGTTCGTCGTGAGCGTGCACGCGGAACACCGCGCCGCGTTCGAATCCGCCTGGAACGGCACGGCGCGTGAGCTGGGTCGCACCACGCCCGCGTTCAAGCTGCGCGCGCACCAGGCGGGCGACACCGTCGAGCTCGATTTGCACGATGCATTCGAAGTCTGGTCCCACGGCGTGCGGAGGTTCTATGACGCCTGAATCCGGCGCGCCGCCACGCTTCCTCATCCTCTGGGGCGACGGTATCAATTGCGAGAACGAAAGCGCGCGCGCCGTCGAAGCCGCGGGCGGCAGGGCAGGTGCGCTGCGCGTGGCCGAGCTGCTGCGCAGGCCCTCGCACCTGAGTGACTTCGACGCGCTCATCCTGCCGGGCGGCTTTTCCTTTGGCGACCACCTCGGCAGCGGCCAGGTGCTGGCGTTGCAACTGGCGCAGAAGCTGCGCGCTGAGCTGCAGACGTTTGCCCGCACCCAGCCCATCATCGGCATTTGCAACGGCTTCCAGGCGCTGATCCGCCTGGGGTTGCTGCCCGACGCCGACTTCGAACGCAAATGCGCGCTCATCGGCAACGCGGGCGGCCATTTCATCGACCGCTGGGTCGAGCTGAAAACCGATTTCGATTCACCCTGCATCTGGACGCGCGGCCTGCCCGAACGCTTCTTCCTGCCCATGCGCCACGGCGAGGGCCGTCTCATCGCGCGGGAAGACGGCTTGATAGACCGTCTGGTGCAAAACGGCCAGGCGCCGCTCACCTACTGCGAAGACGTGAACGGCTCGGCCCATCGGATCGCCGGCGTGTGCGATCCGAGCGGCCTGGTTTTCGGCCTGATGCCGCACCCCGAAGCCGCGCTGTTTGGCTGGCAATGCCCGTTCGACGCGTCCAGCCTCGGGCTGCAATTCTTCAAGAACGCCGTGCAGTACCTGAAAGAAAAGGCCGGCGCGGCCACTGCTGTTTGACGAGATCAACCGGCGCCAGCCCTGCCGGCGCCACGGAGCAAGCCATGGACTACAAGGAATCGGGCGTCGACATCACCAAGGCCGACGCCTTCGTGCAAAAAATCAGCGCCATCGTGCCGCCCGACGCGCGCGTGCTGAGCGGCGTAGGCGGCTTCGCGGCGGTCTACAAGCTCAACGAGCAACGCTATCTCGCGGCCTGCACTGACGGCGTCGGCACCAAGCTCGCGTGGGCGCAGGCGCTGGGCCAGCATCACGGCGTCGGCATCGACCTGGTGGCGATGTGCGTGAACGACTTGCTGTGCGTGGGCGCCACGCCGCTTTTCTTCCTCGACTACATGGCGTTCGGCCAGCTCGATACCGACGTCAGTGTAGAACTCATCCGCGGCATCGCCGACGGCTGCCAGCAGTCCGGCATGGCGCTGATCGGCGGCGAAACCGCCGAAATGCCCGGCATGTACGCCGACGGCGAATACGACCTCGCGGGCTTCAGCGTGGGCGACCTGACCCCGAACGCGCTGCTGGACGGCCGTGGCGCGCAAGATGGCGACGTGTTGATCGGCATCGCTTCCACCGGCTTTCACAGCAACGGCTTTTCGCTCCTGCGCAAGCTGGTGCGGCCGGATGAAACCGAACTGATCCGCCAGCTCCTCACGCCCACGCGCATCTACGTAAAGCTGTTCAACGCCCTGCGCGCGCAATTCCCCAGCGCCATCCTGGGCGCGGCGCACGTCACTGGCAGTGGCATCGAGAATATTCCGCGCATCAGCGACAAAATGGATTACGAACTGACGCATTGGCCCAGCTTGAATGAGCTGCCGCCTTTCATGGGTGAAGTGCTGCGGCGCATCCAGCCGCTGAATGAAAGCGTGTTCCACATCTTCAACATGGGCGTGGGATTGGTTTTGTTGGTCAAGAGGGCTGCAGCGTCGGGCGTTCTGGACGCCCTCAGGGTTCGAAGCGAACCGGCTTGGGAAATCGGGCGGGTGATATCCGGCAGTGGCCGGCTGGCAGGGACTTCCGTGGCGCTGCCCGCCGCTCTCGCGGCACGCTGATTCGCCACCGTCCCGCGGTCACCAGGAACCTCATCGCATATCTTGGGTCATCGTCGCCCTGGTATTCGTCGCCCTCGCGGTACTCGCCGCGCTCGCGAGCCAGCGCGGAGGCCGGGCGAAACCGGGCTATCCGTATGTTCGGGTGCGGGCCTTGTTCACGCCGGCGGAACGCGCGTTCCTCACCGTGATCGACAGCGCGGTCGGCAACGACCATCGTGTGTTTGGCAAAGTGCGCATTGCCGACGTCGCATCCGTCAAATCAGGTTTGAACGCATCGACGCGTCAATCCGCGCTCAACCGCGTTGTGGCCAAGCACTTCGATTTCATCGTGTGCCGCGCATCTGATCTCTCCATCGTTTGCGCCGTGGAGCTCGACGACAAATCGCACGCGAGCGAACGAGCGCAAGCCCGTGACGCAGTGAAAACCAAGGTGAGCGAAGCGATCGGCCTTCCGCTGGTCCGAATTGCAGCCAAGCGTGGATACTCGGTTCAAGAAGTCAGGGCACAGCTCGCATCCGCCATGAATCAGGCCACAGCGGGTTCATCCGTCAAGCCCTGACGCATCCCACACGTACAAGAGCCGCAGCACCGCGGGTCGCTCGATTCAAAGCGGCGGCCGCAATGCGCTCAATCCAGCGCCTTCAGGATTGGAGCCACCTTCTCCGCCAAATCCAGGCGCTTGGCCAGCAGCCCGAGCCGCTCGCGCAACGCCGCCGCATCGGGCGCACGCACGTTCGCATGCCCCACCTTCCGGCCCGGCCGCGGCTCTTTTGCGTAGTCGTGCCAGTGGGTGTCCGGCACCGACAGGAACGCGGCTTTGTCCGGCAGGCCGCCGACCCAATTGAACATCACACTTGAGGCTAGCGCGTCGGTTTCGCCCAACGGCAGGTCCAGCACGGCGCGCACGTGGTTCTCGAACTGGCTGGTGACCGCACCGTCTTGCGTCCAGTGACCGGAGTTGTGCACGCGCGGCGCCATTTCGTTGCCGTAGAGCTTGTTGCCGACGACGAACAACTCCAATGCGAACACGCCGACGTAATTGAGTTCTTCCGCCAGCCGGCGGGCATGGGCAAACGCGGAGTGCGCGATCGCTTCGGAGCACGGCGCCGGCGCCAGGCTCATCGACAGGATGCCGTCGACGTGGTGGTTGCGCGTGAGCGGCCACGGACGGAATTCGCCCGCGCGATTACGCACGGCGATCACCGAGACTTCGTAATCGAACGGCACCAGCGATTCCAAGATGAGGCCGTATTGCGCCGCGGGTTCACCCAACGCGGTCCAGGCGGCATCGGCGTCGGCCGCGGAACGCAGACGGAACTGGCCGTGGCCGTCATAGCCCATGCGCCGCGTTTTCAGGATGGCGGGTGTGTCTATAGCGGCGATGGCCGCATCCAGTTCGGCGCGCGTGTCGACGGTGCGAAATTCGGCCGTGGGCAAGCCGATGCGCTGGAACGTGGTCTTCTCGGCCAATCGATCCTGCGCAGTCGCGAGCGCCCGCGGATTGGGTGCCACGCGCATGCGCTTGGCCAGCCATTCAGCCGTCTGCGCCGGAACGTTCTCGTAATCGAACGTGACCACCTGGGCCCGGCGCGCGATGTCGCCCAGCGCGCCCAGGTCGTTCCAGGCCATCGCCTGTACCGGCACGACGTCGGCCGCGCATACGTCAGCGTGGGTGTCGTACACCCGAAAACGCGCGCCCAGCGGCACGCCGGCCAGCACCAGCATGCGCGCGAGTTGCCCGCCGCCCAGGATGGCGACCGTCGGTTGTTCCAGAGCCATCATGACTTCCTTGGATCGGGCCGGGCCAGCACGTCGCCGGTTTGCGCAGCGCGAAAAGATTGCAGCCGCTCGGCCAGCGCGGTGTCGTGCAACGCCAGGATGGCCACGGCCAGCAGCGCCGCATTGATAGCGCCTGCGCGGCCGATGGCGAGCGTGCCCACCGGGACGCCCGCCGGCATCTGCACGATCGACAACAGCGAATCCATGCCGTTCAGCGCGTGCGACTGCACCGGAACGCCGAGCACCGGCAGCGTCGTTTTCGCGGCCAGCATGCCCGGCAGGTGCGCGGCGCCGCCGGCGCCGGCGATGATCACCTGCAGGCCGCGCCCCGCCGCTTCTTCGGCATAGCGGAACAGCAAGTCGGGTGTGCGATGCGCCGAGACCACCCGCACCTCACATGGCACGTCGAGGTGCTGCAGCGTACTTTCGCTGTGCTGCATCGTCTCCCAGTCGGAGCGCGATCCCATGACGATGCCCACGCGGGGCGAACTCGATGTGTGCGGCATGGGCATGACGGTTGTGGCGTGGATTCGGCGATGCGCGCGCGGGCACCACCGTGAACGTCGTCCGCGAAGCCGGACGGCAGAGCCTCGAAGGCCTGCGGGCACTGGCAATCCCAGATGTCCACACGCCCGGTGTCGCGTGCCCCAAGTCGCGTAGCATAGCAGCGCACCCGGCGCCGAAGACCGGGCACTCCGCAGAACGCACGCCATGCCTTTGACCGACCTCCCCCACGACGCCCGACCACGCGAGAAGCTGCTGGCGCGCGGCGCCGGAGCGTTGAGCGACGCCGAATTGCTGGCGCTGGTGCTGCGCACCGGCTTCGCTGGCAAGAGCGTGCTGCAATTTGCCAGCGACCTGCTGGGACGCTTCGGCGGCCTGGCCGGCCTGCTGCAGGCCGATGCCACCGCGTTGAAATCATTCAAGGGCCTGGGCGGCCCGGCGAAACGTGCGGAACTGGCGGCGGTGCTGGAGCTGGCGCGGCGCGCCACGGCCGAGCAACTCAAGGCGCGCTCTATCCTGGACAACGCGCAAGCCGTCAAGAATTTCCTGCAACTGCACCTGGCCGGTCGCGCGCACGAGGTGTTTGCCGCGCTCTTCCTCGACAGCCAGCACCGCCTGATCGAGATGGAAGAACTGTTCCACGGCACGCTCGCGCAGACCAGCGTGTATCCGCGCGAAGTGGTGGTGCGCGCGCTGCACCACAACGCCGCCGCCGTGGTGCTGGCGCACAACCACCCGAGCGGCAACACCGCGCCGAGCCAAGCCGACCAGACGCTCACGCAGGCGCTCAAGGCGGCGCTCGCGCTGATCGACGTGCGCGTGCTGGATCACGTCATCGTCGCGCCCGGCAACGCGCTCTCGATGGCGGAACAAGGTCTGGTCTGATCGCAGGACTCGTCATGAAAACCCATTCGCTGCAAGACCTGAAAGCGCTGAAGGATCAGATTACGGCCGAGCACGCGCGCGAGACGCAGGCGCGCGAGCAACGCACCCGGGAAGAACGCCGCCAGCGCGCCAACCACGCGGTGTTTGCCGAAGCCATGCAAGGCGTGCAACCCATCCATGTTCCGACCCGCGTGACCCGCAGGCCGCCGGCGCCGCAGCCCATCCCGCACCAGCGCCAGCGCGACGACGCCGCGGTACTGCACGAATCGCTCTCGGACGAATTCGACACCAGCACGCTGCTCAGCGTCGATGGGCTGCTGAGCTTCAGCCGCGCCGGCATCGGGCCCGACGTGGCACCCAAGCTGCGCCGCGGCGACTGGACCATTCAGGCGCAAATCGACTTGCACGGCCTGCGCCGGGAAGAAGCGCGCGAAGCGCTCAGCACGTTCTTGCGCCAGGCGCAAGCCGGCGGCCTGCGCTGCGTGCGCGTGGTGCATGGCAAGGGGCTGGGATCGCCGGGCGGCGTGCCGGTGCTGAAAAGCAAGGTGCACGGCTGGCTGATCCAGAAAAAGGAAGTGCTGGCGTTCACGCAAGCCAAGCCGACCCAGGGCGGCGCGGGCGCGCTGCTGGTGCTGCTGGCGCCGCCGCACGCCACGCACGCAAAACCCTGAACCGCGCAACCCCGCACGGCGCGGCCGATGCACCGGGAAAAAACGCGGCCAGCCGTTCGATCGACGCCCTGAAAAACGACCTCGCCATCCAGCGCATCAATGACGGCGGCCTGGCCGCCAGGAATCATCACGGTCGCGCGAGCGACCGCCGTCGAGGCGCAGCGCGGTCATGCCGCAGCGCAGCGAAGGCCGTCATTTCGCCAGACGCCCGATGCAAAACGCTTTCGTGAGCGCGGGGGTTGCTCCCCCCATGTCGCGAGCGCTCCGATTCGCGCTACGATCACGCCAAGCTTCGGCGCGGCCACAAGCCGCAAACCGAACGAACAGGCCGCCGCGTACCCCGCGACCGGTCGAACCACCACAGGAGATAAACCCGTATGGCAACGCGCAAAAAGCTCACGCTCCATATCCCGGAACCCACCGGCCGGCCGGGCGGCAAAACGGATTTCTCATATCTCACGGTATCGCCAGCCGGCAGCGTGCGCCGGCCGCCGGTCGACACCGCGGCAGCGGATACCGCCGACCTCGCGACCAGCATGATCCGGGTGCTCGACCCCAAGGGCAAAGCGGTCGGCCCCTGGGCGCCCAAGCTGCATCCGGACCGCCTGCGCCGCGGCTTGCGCGCCATGATGAAAACGCGCGCCTTCGATGCCCGCATGCTGCTGGCGCAACGCCAGCGCAAGCTCTCGTTCTACATGCAGTCCCTGGGCGAGGAAGCGATTGCCTGCGGCCACGCGCTGGCGCTGGAAGACGGCGACATGTGCTTTCCCACGTACCGCCAGCAAGGGCTGCTGCTGTCGCGCGACGACATCCCCATGTGGGAAATGATCTGCCAGCTCATGAGCAACGAACGCGATCCGGTCAAGGGCCGCCAGTTGCCGGTGCTCTACACCTACAAGCGCGCGGGCTTTTTCTCGGTTTCGGCGAACCTGGCCACACAGACCATCCAGGCCGTGGGCTGGGCCATGGCGTCGGCCATCAAGGGCGACACCAAGATCGCCTCGGCGTGGATCGGCGACGGCGCCACCGCTGAAGGCGATTTCCACGCCACCATGACGTTCGCGCACGTGTACCGCGCGCCGGTGATCATCAACGTGGTCAACAACCAGTGGGCGATTTCCACTTTCCAGGCGATCGCGGGCGGCGAAGGCACCACGTTTGCGCAACGCGGCGTGGGCTACAGCATTGCCTCGCTGCGCGTGGACGGCAACGACTTTTTGGCGGTGTATGCGGCGTCCAAATGGGCTGCGGAGCGCGCGCGCGGCAACCACGGCCCGACGCTGATCGAGTGGGAAACCTACCGCGCCGGCGCGCACTCCACGTCGGACGATCCGTTCAAGTATCGGCCGGCCGACGACTGGCAGCACTTTCCGCTGGGCGATCCGATCGAACGCCTGAAACAGCACCTGATCGCCATCGGCGAATGGAGCGAGAAGCAGCACGCCGAAGCGCAAAAGGAACTGGAAGCCGAGGTGCTGGCCGCGCAGAAAGAGGCGGAAAGCCACGGCACGCTGCTCGATGGCCGGCTGCCGAGCGCCGCCACCATGTTCGAAGACGTATACAAAGACATGCCGCGCCATCTGCGCGAGCAGCGCCAGCAACTGGGAGTCTGATCCATGGCGACCAAACACAAACAGGAATCCGGCGCGGGCGCGACCACGTCGATGACCATGATTCAGGCGCTGCGCTCGGCGCTGGACGTGATGATGGCGCGCGACGACAACGTCGTGGTGTTCGGCGAAGACGTGGGCTATTTCGGCGGCGTGTTCCGCGTGACCGACGGCCTGCAGGAGAAGTACGGCAAGATGCGCTGCTTCGATGCGCCGATTTCCGAATTGGGCATCGTCGGCTGCGCCATCGGCATGGGTGCCTACGGCCTGCGCGCCGTGCCCGAAATCCAGTTCGCCGATTACGTCTACCCGGCGTTCGACCAGATCGCGTCCGAAGCGGCACGCCTGCGCTACCGCTCGGCGGGCGAATTCTTCGCGCCCATCACCATCCGCATGCCGTGCGGCGGCGGCATTTACGGCGGACAGACGCACAGCCAAAGCCCGGAAGCGCTGTTCACCCACATCAGCGGCATCCGCACCGTGATGCCGAGCAACCCGTACGACGCCAAGGGCCTGTTGATTTCGTCCATCGAAAACGACGACCCAGTGATCTTCCTGGAGCCTAAGCGCCTCTACAACGGCCCGTTCGATGGCCACCACGAGCGCGCGGTGGTGCCGTGGTCCAAGAACCCGCTCTCCCAGGTGCCCGAGGGCTACTACACCGTGCCGCTCGATAGCGCCAAGGTGGTGCGCCCCGGCAACGCCGTCACCGTGATCACCTACGGCACCATGGTGTGGGTGTCGGAATGCGCGGCGCAGGAAACCGGCGTCGACGCCGAAATCATCGACCTGCGCTCCATCTGGCCGCTGGACCTGGACACCATCGTGGCGTCGGTCGAAAAAACCGGCCACTGCGTGATCGTGCACGAAGCCACGCGCACCGGCGGCTTCGGTGGCGAGCTCACGGCGCTGGTGCAGGAGCACTGCTTCTACCACCTCGAAGCCCCCATCGAGCGCGTGACCGGTTGGGACACCCCCTATCCACACGCCCAGGAATGGGCCTACTTTCCCGGCCCGGCACGTGTCGGCGCGGCGCTGAAGCGCGTACTGGAGGCATGACCATGGGCATTTACGTCATTCGCATCCCCGACATCGGCGAAGGCATCGCCGAGGTGGAATTGGTTGCCTGGCACGTGAAGGAAGGCGACGCGGTCAAGGAAGACCAGATCATTGCCGACGTCATGACCGACAAGGCCACGGTCGAAATCCCGGCGCACACCGACGGCAAGGTGCTGCGACTGGGCGGCGCGGTGGGCGCCACCATGGCCGTGGGCTCCGAACTGGTGCGCCTGGAAGTCAAGGGCGACGGCAACTGGAAGGAAGGCGACAACGCGCCGCCACCCGCGGCCGCACCGGCTGCTGCCGCGGTACCGGCGGTGGCCGCAAAAGCCGCAGCACCCGCGCCAGCAGCACCCCAGGCGGCGCCCGCGCCGGCACCTGCGGCCGTCCCTGGCGGCGGCTGGAGCCCGGTGAGCACCACCGAATCCGAACACCCCTCGGCGCAACGCCTGACGCCGCGCCGCAGCAACGAGCGGCCGCTGGCCTCGCCCGCCGTGCGCCGGCGCGCGCTGGACCTCGGCATCGAACTGCGCTTCGTGCAAGGCAGCGGCCCGGCCGGCCGCATCATGCACGAGGACCTGGACGCCTTTGCGGCCCGGGGCGGCCAGGCGGCCAGTGCGGCGTCCAGCGGTTACGCCAAGCGCGAAGGCGAACAAGCCATTCCGGTGATCGGCCTGCGCCGCAAGATCGCGCAGAAGATGCAGGAGGCCAAGCGCCACATTCCGCACTTCAGCTACGTGGAAGAAATCGACGTGACCGAAGTGGAAAAACTGCGCCAGGACCTGAACGCCAAATACGCCAAGGCGCGCGGCAAGCTCACGCTGCTGCCGTTCCTGGCGCGCGCCATGGTGCTGGCGATCCGCGAGTTCCCGCAAGTCAACGCCCGCTTCGACGACGAGAAAGGCGTGATCACGCGCTACGCCGCCGTGCATTTGGGCGTGGCCACGCAAACGCCCAACGGTCTGATGGTGGCCGTGGTGCCGCACGCCGAAGCGCTGGACTTGTGGCGTTGCGCGCACCAGGTGGCCGAGGTGGCCGAAGCGGCGCGCAGCGGCAAGGCCTCGCGCGAGCAGCTCACGGGATCGACCATCACGCTCACCAGCCTGGGCGCTTTGGGCGGCATCGTGAGCACGCCGGTCATCAACTACCCGGAAGTCGCCATCGTCGGAGTGAACCGCATGATCGAGCGCCCGATGTTCCAGGGCGGCAACGTGGTGGCGCGCAAGCTGATGAACCTGTCGTCGTCGTTCGACCACCGCGTGGTGGACGGCATGGACGGCGCGAAATTCATCCAAGCGGTGCGCGGGTTCCTCGAAACCCCGGCCATGCTCTTCGTGGATTGAAACGGCGACGACGCTTTGCCCCATCTTGGCGACACGCCCGGGCGCACACAACAGACAACTGAGGTTTCAGGATGAAAGAACTCAATACGAAACTGCTGGTGATCGGCGCGGGCCCGGGCGGATACGTGGCCGCGATTCGTGCGGGGCAACTGAAAGTACCGACGGTGCTGGTGGAAGGCGCGCAAGTCGGCGGCACCTGCCTCAACATCGGCTGCATTCCGTCCAAGGCGCTGATTCACGCGGCGCGCGCGTTCGAGCAGGCGGTGCAGCAAGCCGGCAAGTCGCCCATCGGCATCCGGGTGCAGAAGCCCACGCTCGACATCGCGCAAACGGTGCACTGGAAAGACGGCATCGTGAAGAAGCTCACCGGCGGCGTGAGCGCGCTGTGCCGCAAGGCCGGCGTCGAGGTGGTACAGGGCTGGGCGCGCGTCGATGACGGCAAGACCGTCACGGTGCAGACCAAGGACGGCGAATCTGTGCGCATCCGCTGCGAACACCTGCTGATCGCCACCGGCTCCGAACCCACCGAAATCCCGACCATGCCGTTTGGCGGCGCGGTGATTTCGTCCACCGAAGCACTTTCGCCGACCGAAGTCCCGAAGCGCCTGGTGGTGGTGGGCGCGGGCTACATCGGCCTGGAGCTCGGCATGGCGTATCGCAAACTCGGCTCCGAAGTGACCGTGGTCGAAATGGCGCCGCAAATCCTGCCGCGCTACGACGCGGAACTGACCAAACCGGTGCTCGATGCGCTCAAGCACCAGGGCATCACGCTGCACCTGGGCTACAGCGTGGAGGGTTACGACAAGGCGCGCGGCGTGCACGTGCGCGGCGGCGGCGCCGACGAATTCGCGCTGCCGGCCGACCGCGTGCTGGTGGCCGTGGGCCGCAAGCCGCACGTGCAGGGGTTCGGACTGGAAGGGCTGCAGCTCTCGATGGACGGACGGCACATCGCCGTCGACGCGCGTTGCAGCACGTCGATGAACGGCGTCTGGGCGATTGGCGACGTGACCGGCGAGCCCATGCTGGCGCACCGCGCGATGGCCCAGGGCGTGGTCGTGGCCGAGCAGATTGCCGGTGAGAAGCGCCGCTTCGAACCGATGGCGATTCCGGCCGTGTGCTTCACCGACCCCGAAATCGTGGTCGTGGGCCATACGCCCGAAAGCGCCAAGGAAGCCGGCATCGACGCCATTCATGCCCAGTTTCCATTCGCCGCCAACGGCCGCGCCATGACGCTGGAATCCACCGTCGGCTTCGTGCGCGTGGTGGCGCGGCGCGACAACCACCTGATCCTGGGCTGGCATGCGGTGGGCGCCGACGTGTCCGAACTCTCCGCCGCGTTCGGGCAATCCATCGAAATGGGCGCGCGGCTGGAAGACGTGGCCGACACCATTCACGCGCACCCGACGCTGGGCGAAGCGGTGCAGGAAGCGGCGCTGCGCGCGCTCGGGCATGCGCTGCACGTCTGAAAGAATGACGAAATGACGCCAGTGCGCGCCAGCATGAAAGATGACTGCTTCGCGACGAACTCACGGCGCAGCCTTCTTCTCGTCCGCCCGGTCAACAGCGAATTCGTGTAACGCCGGCGCGCGTCCAACAAGCGCGCCCCATAAAAAAACGGGAGCCCAGCTCCCGTTTTTATTTCAGCGCGGCCCCATCACTTCACGCGTTCGATCGCACCGCACGCAATCGGCACCGTCACCTGCGCCGGAATCGGGCCCAGCGACTGCACTGTGCTCGGCAGTTTCTCGCTGTCGGGAACGCCGTGGATGTACACCACGCGCTTGCTCAGGTCGAGCTGTTGGCCGGGGAAGGCCTTGCCGAAAGCCGCCTGCAGCTCCTTGACCGGAACCGTCTCGTGATAGTGGTAGTCGCCCTTGGCGTTGGCCGTCGGGTAGGTGCCTTTCGGAACGTTCATGGTGGCCGGGTGCGTGATAAACGGGACCATGGTCGTTCCCGACGCCTTGCCGGTTTCGATCAGATCGATGATGCCGTCGTGGTTGGTGTCGTCCGCCAGGGTTGGGCACTTGGCTTGCGCGCCGTCCTTGAAGCCGTGAAAGTGCTGCCAGTGCGCCATGTCGGGCGGCGCGCCTTTCACCCGGATGTCGATGGTGAGCATGCCGCCTTTTTCAGTGAAATGCGCTTCGCCGGTGGTGGTCGACGGGGCGATCGTCGGGTTCATCGGATAAAGATGGGCCACGTACGACGCCGCCTGCGCCGGCACCGCGGTTGCGGCCAGCAACGCCAGCGCACCGGCCACGGCCAAAGCGCTTTTCTGGGTGAATTTCACGGTCGATCTCCTCGAAACAAAGATGCAAACGAGTATAGGCATCGGAAATCTCCCATGCCGGCTCGCGGGTCAAGCCGGGCATCCCCACGCCACCGCGAAGCGGAAGCGAACGCCTCAGGTGTCGTGCGACACGCTGAACATCGTCGATTTGGCGGGCGCCGCCTGGATCTGCTTGGCGATCTTGATCGCCACCTGGCGCGCGATCGACTTGTAGATCGCGGCAATCTTGCCGTCGGGCTCGGCCACCACGGGCGGCGTGCCGGCGTCGGTCTTTTCGCGGATCGCCAGCGACAGCGGCAGCGAGCCCAGGAAATCCATGTTCTTCTCGGCGGCAAAGCGCTTGCCGCCATCGGCACCAAAAATGTGTTCCTCGTGGCCGCAATTCGGGCACACGAACACCGCCATGTTTTCCACCAGCCCGAGGATCGGCACGTCGACCTTCTCGAACATGGTGACCGCCTTGCGCACGTCGGCCAGCGCCATGTCCTGCGGCGTGGTGACGATCACCGCGCCGGTCACCGGCGAGCGCTGGCACAGCGACAGTTGAATGTCGCCCGTGCCCGGCGGCAAATCGACCACCAGGTAATCGAGATCACGCCAGTGCGTCTGGCGCATGAGCTGGTCCAGCGCCTGCGTGGCCATCGGGCCGCGCCAGATCATGGCCTGGTCGGGCGTGACCAGGAAGCCGATGGAATTGACCTGTACGCCGTAGTTGTGCAGCGGCTCCATGGTCTTGCCGTCGACCGTTTGCGGCCGGCCGGTCACGTTCAGCATCATCGGCTGGCTCGGGCCGTACACGTCGGCATCGAGCACGCCCACCCGCGCGCCTTCGGCCGCGAGCGCCAGCGCCAGGTTCACGGCCGTGGTGCTCTTGCCCACGCCGCCCTTGCCCGAAGCCACGGCGATGATGTTCTTCACTCCCGGAATGGCGGCGTTGTGCGCCGCGGAATGCGCCAGGATGTGGGTGGCAAAATTCACCGAAACGTTGGTGACCCCCGGCACGGTTTTGACCGCCGCGACCAAGCCCCTGCGCAACTCGGGCACCTGGCTTTGGCCGGGATAGTCCAGCGCCACGTCGAACGAGACATCGCCATCGCTCACCTGGAGGTTCTTGATTTGATCGGCCGAAACAAAATCCTGCCCCGTGTTGGGGTCCACAAAGGCCTTCGCCGCCTGGAAGATGTCTTGTTGCTGAACGTTCATAGGATGCGCTCGGATGAAAGTGACGCGATAGTCTATTCGTCGCGTTCGCGGCAACCGGTTGAAACGAACATTTGCCCTTACGTCATCCAATGAATATGTCGAGTGATCCGGTCCCTTCCCGCACGGGCAGCGCGCTCCTGCTGACGGGCGGCGGCGCGCGCGCGGCGTATCAGGTCGGGGTTTTGCAGGGCATTGCCGAACTGCATCGCAGCTGCGAGCCGGATTCGGCCGACACACCCTTCGACATCATCGTGGGGACGTCGGCAGGCGCCATCAACGCCACCGCGCTCGCTTGTCGCGCGGATGATTTCCGTACCGGCGTGAGCGACCTGGCCCGCGTCTGGAGCCAGTTCCACGCCGAGCAGGTGTACCACGCGAGCATTGCGCGCGCGGCCGCTGCGGGCACGCGCTGGCTGATCTTCGTCATGTTCGGCTGGCTTTCGCCGCGGCTGCAGGCGCTGCAACCGCACTCGCTGCTGGACAACGAACCGTTGCGCGACCTGCTGCAAAAAACGCTGTCCCTGGAGCGCATTCCGCAACTGCTCGCTGGCGGCCACTTGCGCGCACTGGCGGTCACCACGTCGTGCTACAGCAGCGGCGAGCACCTGACTTTCTACGACGGCGTGAGCCAAATCCACGACTGGACGCGCGTGCGCCGGCGCGCCGTGCGCACGCACATCGGTGTCGACCACCTGATGGCGTCGTCCGCGCTGCCTTTCATTTTCCCAGCCGCGCGCATCGAAGCCGAAGGTCAGGTGGGCTATTACGGCGACGGCTCCATGCGCCAGACCGCGCCCATCGCGCCGGTGATCCACCTGGGCGCCAAGCGCGTGCTGGTAATCGGCGTCGGTGAAGACCTGGAGCCCATGGACGACGCCACCTGCAGCCTGGCCACTTACCCGTCGCTCGCGCAAGTGGCCAACCATGCGCTTTCCAGTATTTTCCTGGACACGCTGGCCGCCGATGCCGCGCTGCTGCACCGCGTCAATCGGGTGCTGGCGTTGATCGACCCCATGCATCGCGCCGAGTCGGAAATGCAGCCGGTCGATCTGCTGGTGCTCGAACCCTCGGAGCGCATCGACCAGATCGCTGCGCGCCAAACCCACACGCTGCCACGCTCGGTGCGCATCCTGATGCGGGCGCTCGGCATGCGCGGCGGGCCGAGCAGTTCGCGCAGCTCGGCACTGGCGAGTTACCTGTTGTTCGAACCCGGCTTCACCACCGAACTGATGCGCTTGGGCCATCGCGACGCGATCGCGCAGCGGCAGGCGATTTGCCAGTTCTTTGGCTGGAAAGTGCCGGGTACCGCCGAGCCGAGTGCGGCCACCCAAGATCGCGCGCGGGTCCCGGGCTGATCACGACGCCGGCTTGGCGCAAGCCCTGCGCCCCGCGGGGCATGCGCGGGTCCCGGCAGTCTCCCGGTGGCTGCCGCCGAAGCGGATCCGGTTCTGCCGCGCCACGCCCGTCAAACCAGGCCGCGGCGGCCGCACTCCTAGAATCGGTCGTTTCCGCTTGATCCCACCCGCCCCATGACCGCGCGCTCGCTCTTCGTCACCACCGCCCTGCCGTACGCCAACGGCAAATTCCACATCGGCCACATCATGGAATACATCCAGGCCGACATCTGGGTGCGGTTCCAGCGCATGCAGGGCAACGCGGTGAACTTCGTCGGCGCCGATGACGCGCACGGCGCGCCGATCATGATCGCGGCGGAACAGGCCGGCATGACACCCGAGCAGTTCGTGGCCGGTATCGCGGCGGGCCGCAAGCAGTATCTCGACGGCTTTCACATCGGCTTCGACAACTGGCACTCAACCAACAGCCCGGAAAACGTCGAGCTGGCACAAGCGATTTACCAAGATTTGCAGGCCGCCGGCCTGATCGACGTCCGTACGGTCGAGCAGTTCTACGACCCGCAGAAAGGCATGTTCCTGCCGGACCGCTTCATCAAGGGCGAATGCCCGAACTGCCACGCCAAGGACCAGTACGGCGACAACTGTGAAGTCTGCGGCGCGGTGTATGCGCCCACCGACCTGATCAACCCCTATTCCACGCTCACCGGCGCCAAGCCGGAGCTGCGCTCGAGCGAGCACTTCTTCTTCCGGCTGTCCGACCCGCGCTGCATCGCTTTCCTGGAGAAGTGGACCGACCCGGCACGCCTGCAGCCCGAAGTAGCGAACAAGGTGCGCGAATGGATCCAACCGGGCGACGACGGCAAGCCGAAGATGGGCGACTGGGACATTTCGCGCGACGCGCCCTATTTCGGCATCGAGATTCCCGGCGCGCCCGGCAAATACTTCTACGTCTGGCTGGATGCGCCGATCGGCTATCTCGCCAGCCTGAAGAACCTTTTGACTAAGCGCGGCCAAGATTACGCTACCTACATGGCCCAGCCGGGACTTGAGCAGTATCACTTCATCGGCAAGGACATCATCACGTTCCACACGCTGTTCTGGCCGGCGATGCTGAAGTTCAGCGGCCGCAAGGTGCCCGACAACGTGTTCGTGCACGGCTTCCTCACCATCAACAACGGCGAGAAGATGAGCAAGAGCCGCGGCACCGGCCTTGATCCGCTGAAGTACCTGGAACTCGGCATGAACGCCGAGTGGCTGCGCTACTACCTGGCGGCCAAGCTCTCCGGCCGCAACGAGGACATCGACTTCAACGCCGACGATTTCATGGCGCGCGTCAACGCCGACCTGATCGGCAAGTACGTCAACATCGCCAGCCGCACGGCGGGCTTCATCAGCAAACGCTTCGGCGGCAAGCTCGCCGCGGTGTCGGCCGACGGCGCCGCGCTGCTGCAAACCTTGCGCGCCGCGCGCGCGGAAATCGCCGACCTGTACGAGGCGCGCGAATTCGGCAAGGTGGTGCGCACCGTGATGGCGCTGGCCGACCAGGTGAACGTCTACGTCGACCACAACAAGCCGTGGGAACTGGCCAAGAACGCCGACAACGCCGAGCGCCTGCACGACGTGTGCAGCGCGTGCATCGAGGCATTCCGCACGCTCACGGTCTACCTCAAGCCCATCCTGCCGGCGCTCGCCGCCGATGCCGAGCACTTCCTGATGGTGCCGCCGGAAACGTTCAGGAACGTCGACCGGCCGCTCGGTGCCGGTTGGCAAATCGGCGTCTACCAGCACCTGATGAAGCGCGTGGAAGAAAAGCAGTTGGACGCGCTGTTCGCGCTGCCGGCGGCGGCGCAGGCTGCTGCGGATGAGCCCGGCGCTGGCGGCGAACTGCCCGGCGGCCAAGCCATCGGCCCCACCATCACCATCGACGATTTCGCCAAGATCGACCTGCGCATCGCCAAGATCGTCGATTGCCAGCCCGTAAGCGGCTCGAAAAAGCTGCTGCAGCTCACGCTCGACGTGGGCGAAGGCCCCGACCCGAACGGGAGTCCGATCCTGCGCAACGTCTTCAGCGGCATCGCAAGCGCTTACCAGCCGGACGACCTCAAAGGCAAGTTCACCGTGCTAGTCGCCAACCTGGCGCCACGCAAGATGCGCTTCGGCGTGAGCGAAGGCATGGTGCTGGCGGCGAGCCACGCCGACGAAAAAGCACATCCCGGCCTGTACGTGCTGGAGCCGTGGCCGGGCGCCGTGCCGGGCCTGCGCGTGCGCTGAAGACGCTTGCTCGGGATACGGGTTGAATAAAAGCGGCCGACCGTCTCACGACACGGAGCCCGACATGTTCCGCCACACCATGAGCCTCTGCACGGCAACGCGGCCCCGGGCCACGAGGGATACACGCGCGGCCTCGCCCCGCGTGCCATGGATGAAACCGCTTCTTGCTGCGACTTTCCTGCTCGCTTCCGGCGCGGCCAGCGCCCAGATCCCAAACCGCACAAGCGGCGTAGTGGAGCGTCCCATCGAAGCCGCCGCTTGGCAAACCTGTATCGGCAAAGCGGACGCCGAGCGCCTGGCCTGCTTCGACGACTGGGCGCACGAACAGCAGAAACTGGATGCCGCCGTCGCGGAAAGGCCGCACCCGGTCGAAGCGGTGCCCGCACAAGCCACTGAAGCGCAAAAGACACCGGCAGGCCGCGCGCCCGCCAGCGTTGTCGCCGCGAAGCCACCCGAAGCCACCGAGGAAACGCGCCCCGGCCCGGTCGGCGTGGTTGCCGTGGGTCTGGAACAAGGCTGCCGCGATCGCCAGTTCTCGGAACTCTCGCGCTTCTGGGAACTGGAAGCCGGTTCGAGCTGCCCGCGCTTTGGGCTGCGCGCCTATCACCCCAATCTGCTGACCATCGCGGACGGCAACCGCGTCGACCGCCAGCCCCAGTCGCCCAATCCCATCGACAGCGCAACGCATCCCACCGCCTACGGCAAGCAGGAAGCGCGCTTCGTGATCTCCATCCGCACCAAGCTGGCGTCCGGCCTGCTCACGCCCGCGGCCGGCACGCGGCGCGATTCGCTCTGGGTGGCGTACACGCAGCAGTCCTACTGGCAAGTGTTCAACGGCGCGCTGTCGCGGCCGTTCCGCAACACCGACTACATGCCGGAGCTGATCTACGTTTACCCGACGACGCTGGCGCTGCCGGGCGGTTGGACTTGGCGCTATTCGGGCGCGGGGCTGGTGCACCAGTCCAACGGCCAGAGCGATCCGCTGTCGCGCAGCTGGAACCGCGCCTATTTGATGGCGGGTTTCGAGAAGGATGACCGCTTCAACCTGCAAGTGCGCGTGTGGAAGCGCTTTCCGGAAAGCTTCGCCAAGGACAACAACCCCGACATCACGACCAAGGTCGGCCGCGGCGATTTGACGTTCGGCTGGAACATCGATTCGAAGAACACGCTGCGCGCCACCTACACCGGCACGTTCAACCGCTACGGTTCCGAACGGCTGGAATGGTCGCACGCCCTCGGCGCCGGCAACGGCCGCTTCTCCGGCCTGCGCTTCTACATGGGCCTCTTTCACGGCTACGGCGACAGCCTGATCGACTACAACTTCAAGCGCACGGTGTTTTCGGTCGGGCTGAGCCTGGTCGATTTCTAAGCGGACGCGCACGCCGTACGCAGCGGACGCGCACCCGATGCCCGGCCGACCGGTGGCCGCGCTTCGGCGGCTTCCTGCCAACCGCCGGGTGCAAGTTCAGCCTTTCACGGCCGCGCTCGCAAAGACTGCCCAGTCGGCATGCCCGAAACCGTCCGCGATCCAGCGATCCATCTCGGCCGCGGCGGCCGGCATCGCGACCATGCGGTGGCCGGATTTCGCGCCTTCTTCCAGCGCCAGCCGCACGTCCTTGCGCGCCATCGAAAGCTCCCACCCGGGGTGGTCGTTGTGCTTTGCCCGCGCGATGCGATCCAACATGCCGAGCGTCAGGCCCGTCATGTCGCGCTGGCCAAACAGGCGCTTGACCGTATCGAGCGGCAATCCGGCGCCTTGGGCCAAGCTCAACACGTCCGACAAGCCCGACATCATCGCCACCGAATACAGGTTGACGGCCAGCTTGGTCGCAGCCGCTACGCCGGGATCGTCGCCCAGGTTCAGCACCTCCCCGGTCATGGGCCCCAGTTCCGGCATCGCCTGCGCGATCAGCGCGGGGGCGCCGGACACCATCATCAAACCCGTCGCATCGAGCGCGTGCTGCGGCGCCATCAGCACTGGCGCGTGCAGGTAGCGGAGCCCCGCTTTCGACCAGTCGGCAGCACGCTGCCTGGCCCCGCCGACCGAGGTCGTCGTGTGGTCCAGGATCAACGCACCCGGTTTCAGGTGCGGCCGCGCGCTCGCCAGTACCTCATCCACGGCCGCGTCATCGCGCAACGTCAAGTGGACGATGTCGGCTCCCTCCACGGCAGCGCCAGGCGACGGTGCCATTTCCGCGCCCTCGGCGGTCAGCGCCTGCGCTTTGGCGGCCGTGCGGTTCCAGACGCGCACGGCCTGTTTCCGCCGCAGCATCGCCCGCACAAAAGCCGCCCCCAGCAGCCCGGTTCCCAAATACGCTCGCGTCATGGACGTTCTCCAGAAAACAACTGAAACAGGCAACGAGCGTAACGCAAGCGAGCGCGTATGGGGGTGTGCTTGCCGCACGGGATTCGAGGTGATTCAACCTGGTCGACGGAACGCACAGACATATCGACGCGTTGTCCACTCGTGCGACCCAGGCGCCCGGGCCGCGCCCGGCGCGACGCCGCCACCCGCGCCATTCGAGCGTCAAACCGACGGCCGGCACTCGAACGTCGGGAACGGCTGCACGCCGATCTCCGTCACATCAACCGCCACCACCTGCGACCGCGGCGGACCCTGCCGCGCCCAGTCAACGATTGCTGCAACCGCATCGATGGGCCCTTGCACGACCGCTTCGACGCTGCCATCAGCCCGATTGCACACCCAACCCACCACCCCCAGCCGCTCGGCCTCCGTCACCATGCTGGCGCGAAACCCGACCCCTTGGACAACGCCCCGGATGTTCAGATGACGTGCGACGATTTTTGGCGACATGATCGGTAATGAAACGCCTCGGACTGCCGAGCACGTCAGGACTTTTCAAGCGGCGCCAGCCGGCATGTGTCCGACCGGAATGATCGACCCGCGATTGCACCGTCGGCAGTTCAATGCGCGGGCGCGATTCATTCAGCGCGGCGCGGGAAGCGGATGGTCCGGCGCCATCGCCGCTGCCACGCTGGACAAAATGGCCTGGCCGGCGTCCTGCTTGACGTTGCCGTTCGGGTCAAACGCATCGGGCCGATACGTGGTGATCACGGCGATGGCCACTTTGCCCTGCGGCAGGTAGCCCACCGCCGCACCGCTTCCAGCGAAGAACTTGTTGCCGGTGATCCACGGGCCCTGCAGGATGACAGCGAGTCCGAAAGAAAACGCTTCGGTGTTCTGACGGCACGCCGGGCAACTGCCATCGCCCACCTTGTGGCCGAAACCGATCAAGTGCGGAAGCACCTGCGCGTCGCGCGACGCGGACGACAGGAGCCTGCCCGAGCCAATGGCAGCGATCGAGGTGGCCAGATCGGCGGCGTCGCTGGTCTGCAGAGCGCCTGCGGGCGCAGTCCAGGATGGATTCCATAACGTGGAATCCTCGTAAGTCCCATTGCGCTCAGTGCTGAAGGTGTGCAGTACCGGCGGCGGAATGTCGGGCGTGTCCGAGCCTTGCGTATGGCGCAGGCCCATGGGCTTGAAGATGTACTGCGCCATCAAGTCACTGAGCGGCTTGCCCGCAGCCTTTTCAAGCACCTCGCCCAAAATCGCGTAATTCGTGTGCGCATAGGCCCAGTTGGTACCGGGCGCGAACATGGGCGTGGCCGAAGTGCCGATCTGGATCAATTCGTCGGTGCTCCACTGCCGGTCGGGGTCGGTCTTGAGAGCCTCTTCTACTTTGGGTCGATAGACGTAATCGGCGTAGCCCGATGTCGAGTTGGCCAGCATGAGCAGCGTGATCTGATCGGCTCGCGGCAAATCCGGCAGGTATTTCGAGAGCGGATCGCTCAGGTGCACATTCATCCGCGGGTCGTCGACCAATTCCAGCAGGATCGTCGTGAGGTAGCTGTACGCCACGAAGCCGTTGCGCACCTTCATGTCGGCCGTGGCGGGAACGCCGGGCAGCGATTCGCCCAGCGCCTCGGTAAAGACCGGCTGGTCGTCCACCGTGACGCGCAGGATCAGCGCCCGCAGGTCGTAGGTTGCCATCGCGTCCTGGGCGATGGCGGCGACTTGGTCGCAATTCGGGCACGGCGGCCCCTCGGCTTGGCCATCGCCGCTGCACGCCAACAGCAGGCAGGCACTGCCCACGACCCACAGCGTTTTCTGAAAACGAAACATGACCTCTCTCCAGATTTCCACCAACCATCTTGTGGCAAGCCGCCCGGGCCTCGCCTTCCCGCTCATGGCGTGCGATAGCGTGGGGATTCGCGCGATTGTGCGGCGCGCGGCCTGACCGCCGTTCGCTCGTCCGCCGAAAAGCCGCGAATCCACGCAATCCACCACGTGCGCGCATCGCACTTGCCGTCACTATCATCGGTTGATATCCATTACCCGATACGAAAGAGAATCGCTGTGCCCAACACCTATACACCCCCCGCCGTCTGGACCTGGGACAAGTCGTCCGGCGGCAAATTCGCCAACATCAACCGCCCGATTTCCGGCGCCACGCACGAGAAGGAACTGCCGGTGGGCAAGCACCCGCTGCAGCTCTACTCGCAAGGCACGCCCAACGGCGTCAAGATCACGATCATGCTGGAGGAGCTGCTGGCCGCGGGCCACGCCGGCGCCGAATACGACGCGTGGCTGATCGAGATCGGCAAGGGCGACCAGTTCGGCAGCGGCTTCGTCGCCGTCAACCCGAATTCCAAGATCCCGGCGCTGGTCGATCGCAGCGGCCCTGCGCCGCTGCGCCTCTTCGAGTCCGGTGCCATCTTGGTTCATCTGGCGGAAAAATTCGGCGCCTTCCTGCCCAAGACCGATCCGGGCCGCGCCGAGTGCCTGTCATGGCTGTTCTGGCAAGTGGGCAGCGCGCCGTATCTGGGCGGCGGCTTTGGCCATTTCTACTCTTACGCGCCCGAGAAGTGGGAGTACCCCATCAACCGCTTCGCCATGGAAACCAAGCGCCAGCTCGACGTGCTCGACCGGCACCTGGCGCAGCGCGACTACATGACCGGCAGCGACTATAGCATCGCCGACATGGCCATCTGGCCCTGGTACGGCGCCCTGGCATTGGGCAAACTGTACGGCAACTCGGGCAAATTCCTGGCGGTGGAGGAATACCGGCACCTGCAGCGCTGGGCCCACCAGATCGCCACCCGCCCGGCCGTCAAGCGCGGCCGGCGCGTCAACAGCACCAGCGGCTCGGGCCTGCGCGAGCGGCACGCGGCGTCCGACTTCGATGGGCTGGCAGCTGACTGACTGGGAGCTATCGCGCCCGCGGCACCTTGCCAGCGAACACGCGCACCGCCAAGCACAAGCGGCACGGCGGCGCTGCCGGATGCCGGGAATCAGCGGCCTGGCACCTGCTCGCCCCATGTCGACTTGCGTGCAACCACGCCGCGCCTACGCGTGGCCGCGCCGCATGAATACGAGTTTGCGCTGCACACGCACGAGGATTATTGCGTGCATGGCCACGGCAAAAACGAGGTCGCCGGCATGGGCCGCCAGCGATCCGGCGCCCGCCAAATCGACCTGGCGCAGCGTAAAGATGCCAAGCGGGATGAACACAATCAACGCCGTGACGAGCCCGGGGTTGTAGCGGCGGAAGACGACCGCATGCACGACATGCACGGCACGAACGCGTTCACGAGGACCAGGTACGCCACCACCAGAGTCCACCCCGGATTGACCTCGGCCGCACCATAGAGGGACAGCGTGACCACGCCTCAGACGACGGGCACGTTCGTGACGAACACGGCCAGCGGCGAGAGAACGTCAAAGCCACGGCCGATGGTTTCGTTGAAGAAGGGCTGAAAGCGGTTGCGGTCGTGCTCTTCATACTGGTGAATCAGGTACGCCGGCAAGGACAGCGACCAAGCCGGCAGTCAGAGGCGGCGCGAGCGCGAGCAACAGGATGCCGGCAAAAACTCCGCCGTAGACCCAGTTCGAAATCGGCCGTTGCAGCATGGCGCGATCGTGATGGCTGCCTTCCAAGCAGCCCTGACGACAACCACGGCATCGGGAACGCGCAGGCGCTGCGGCCGATGCGATTCCTAAAATCCGGCCATGCAGAACCACGGCCCCGCAGCAAACCAGATCGTCGAGCTTTCGTGCGCGCAGCTGGCGCGCTTTCGGGCGTGGTTCGCGACGCACAAAGACATGGCTCTGGGCGACGGCGGCACCGGCGAAGACGCATCCGAGCGGCTGGAAGCGCTGACGCAGTCCGCGCTCGACGTGGCGCGCCAAATCCCGGCGGACGGCAGTGCGTGCGGACGGCGGCGCACGCACTGCGAAACGCATTGAGGCATTGAACCCACAGGCCGGTCGCTGGCCGCAACCGCGCGCCGGATGGCGGTGCGAACGTGCACCTGGCGAGAATTTCCGCGCGTGATTCCATCCGTCGGAAAATCACCCACATGGCAACCTTGGGCAACCCGGCAATTTTGCACACGCTGTCCTACGGCGGCACCGTGGACGAATTGGTCGCCCGTGGCGCGGCATGCCTGACGGCCGCCGGCGTCGCCTTCGGCCACGGCACCAGCAACGCGCACGATGAAGCGGCCTGGCTGGTGCTCTGGTGCCTGGGCCTGCCGCTCGACACGCCGCTTGGCGGCGATCCCGGCTCGCAAGGCGGCCAAACGGTCCCCGCCACCGACCAGGCGCGGGTTGCCGCGCTGTTCGAGGAACGTATCGCTTCGCGCAAGCCCGCCGCCTACCTCACGCACGAAGCGTGGCTTGCCGGCGTGCCGTTCTACGTCGACGAGCGCAGCATCGTGCCGCGCAGTTTCATCGCCGAGCTGCTGGCGGATGGCCGCATCGACCCGTGGTTGAGTGACCGCACCCGGCGCGTTCTCGACCTGTGCACCGGAGGCGGCAGCCTGGCCGTGCTCGCCGCGCTGGCCTGGCCGGAAGTGGACGTGACCGGCGCCGACATTTCGTCCGACGCCCTGGCCGTCGCGCGCATCAACGTGGACCGGCACGGCCTGCAACAGCGCGTGCACCTGCTGCCATCCGACGGCCTTGCCGCCTGCCCCGGCCGCTGGGACCTGATCCTGTGCAACCCGCCCTACGTCAACGCGCAGAGCATGGCGCGCTTGCCGGCCGAATACCGCGCCGAGCCGGCGCTGGCGCTGGCCGGTGGCAGCGACGGCATGGACTTCATCCGCCGCCTGCTGGCCGAGGCACCGGCGCACCTGAGCGAAGACGCCGTGCTGGTGCTCGAAATCGGCAACGAGCGCGCGCACTTCGAAGCCGCTTTCCCCGACCTGCCCGTGTTCTGGATGGAAACCAGCGCCGGCAGCGACCAGGTCGTGCTCATCACGCGGCAGGCGCTGCAGAACTTGGGCGTCGCAGGCGCCGGTCGGAGTCGGCCTGCAGTTGCAGAATCCCCCGCACCGGGATATCGTCGGCCTCATTCATCCTCGGCAACTGGAGATCGCAAATGAAAGGTGTTGAAAAAAACAGGGATTCGAAGAAGAAACCACAGAAGACGCTAAAGGAAAAACGGGCCGAAAAACAGGCCAAGAAGACCGCGGGCGGTTGACCACCGGCTTGACGGAGGCAACCGCGCAAGCACCGAACCGCAGCCCTCAAACATCGAACGCCGCTGCCCGCACACCGCGCAGCGGCGTTTTATTTGCACGCCAATTGCCGAATCGGAACACAAGGTGCCATGACTCCGGAGGTCTGCAATCCGCCAGCGGCTGCGTCACCGGCCAGACGCTGCACATCAATGGCAGGCCGCTGACGACGGATCGAGAGCGTCACGCCCCGACTGCGCCTCTAGCATGGCAGTACGAGACGCCGAATCCCGACGTCCCGCCTCAGGCACGACGTCACGCCACGCGGAACGGCCGGATCATGCCCAGATCGAAGTGCGGTGCGCCCGTCTTGGGATCGGGGACGAAGCAGATGGCGAAATAGTCGGCCGGTTGCAGATCGAAGACCACCCAATTGACGGCGCCGGAGTTCATCGGCGCGGTGCCGGCAACGCTGGTGAACGGTGGCGGGGCCGACGGTACTGGCGTTGCCGATCCGGGCTTGGGCGGCGCCGTCAGGATCGCCTTGACCTCGTCGTACGAATGGCCGGGCGCCAGGCGGTTCAACACCATCTCGTGCAACTCGGCGCCGGTATTGATGACTTTCCATACGTGCCGCCCGGGCCGAATCTTCTGCGGCAACCCGTCGAAGGAGAAATCGACGAGGTCGACCGTGGCCTCCGTCTCTGGGGCGGCCCCTTCGTCAGCGGACGGTGTCACCACCAGCGGCGCCAGCATGCCCATCTGATAGTGCGGCATGTCGTGCGCATTGGGGACCATGCAGATCACGGCGTATCGGCCGGCCGCAAGACGGACGACGGCGCGAGACGTCTGCCCGGGATCGACGGAGCCCGGTCCGCCCACGGAATCCGCCAGCGCGAAAAGCGCTCCCGCATCGCCGCTTTTGGCGGCTGCCGTGAATTCGGCCAATGTCTTGCCCGGATGCAGGCGCATGAACATGACGTGATGCGCCTCATGGCCACGGTTGTGCAACGTGATTTCGGTATAGCCGCTGGGCGCGGTTGCGGGAAGCTCGAACCGATAGTCGGTCGCCCGGATCACGAGCCGGCGCCGCGGCAGCACTGCTGCCTGGGCATCGCGCGCGCCATGCAGCGTGCCCAGCGACATCAGCCCGACCGCAGTCAAACCCTGGATCGCCCACCGGCGCGTCAACCCGGATTCCAAACTCGGTCGGCTCACGCACCGTTGCAGAACTTTCACCATGTCTGTCTCCTGAAAACTGCGGCATGTCGCCGCGCTTTTGAATGCGTCCCGATGGGAGCTGGCACGACGGTCGCCGCCACCCACCGCCCCAATTGTCGTAGCGCGCCACCGTGAAAACAATCAGCACGGACACGTGCACCGCATAGACCGCGATGGTCGGCATGGGCACGGCGGGCATGATCACCGCCATCTCGGTCATCGGGCGCACGTTCAGTTCGATGTGCGCCGGCACCGAGAGCTTGCGGACCAGCGGGCCGACCACGAAGCCCAGGAACAGGGCGACGAGCGTCGGTCGGCGCCCAACGCGACGTGCAAGAAAGGTGAGCGACCAGACGCGGTTGGCGGCGATCAGCGCGATGTGGTGTTCATCGGTCTTGCTTCGAGGTTTGCCGCCGCGCCGCGTCGACCAGCGCGCGAATGGCCCAGTGCTTGACGCGCGCCGCTTCGGCGTCGTCGACGTTCAGCACATCCCGGAACACGATCAGCTCCTCGGTGCCGATGAACAATGCCAGCGCTTTCACCAGCTTGTCGAAGGCCGCCGGCCGGAACTGCTTTTTCGCCGGCGCCAGCGCAGTCTGGATGAGACGCGCGCGCCGGTTCTGGCGCACCGGGAGATCCCTGGCGCCCGTGTGCCGGGCGCGCTGGGTGACGGCGTGCGCCAGCATCATCCGGATCGACACCTCGTTCTTGACCAGCATGGCGTGCATCGCCACTTCCGCCCGAATCAGGCGTTCCGCCGGATCGTCGCTGGCGTCGCCGCTGAACACGATGTCGGGATCGGGCGCCGCCACGTCCAATGCCGCTTCGTTCAGCAGGGACGCGATATTCGGAAAATAGCGATAGGCCGTGGCACGCGACACCAGCGCGGCCTGCGCCACGTCCTCGAGACTGGGCTTGCGGCCTTGCTGCACGAGCCGGGCGGCGGCCTGCAGCAGATCCTTGCGGGTCCGCCGGCGCCGGTTCGAAAGCTGGCGATCGCTCGCGGCGGGCATGTCAGGCCTGCGGCAGGCGCCGGATGATCGCGGCCAGATCCATCCGCACGTTCCCGCGGGTGATCTCGCCGTTGGCCGTGAACTCCAGCACGTGCAGCAGGCGGCATTGCGGCGGGCGGCCCTTGCCCCCAAAACCGAAACGCGCATCCATCCGGCGATCCATTCCCGCTTTCGTCATGCCCATGATCGTGTGCTCCCAGGCCACGCTCGCGCAAGCCAAGCGCCCGCCCTACAATCTGTGACAATCGTATCGTAATGAGACAGTAGTATCAATACCGGCTTTCCCCCACACCGGGCTGTGTCTGAAGGTCTCGGACAGCAGCGTTGCGGCGGTTACGGCCGCCCGGCGCCATATCGGCCGGCTCCTGCGCCCCGGTTTCCGCGCTGCGCCCGCGCGCCTGCCGAATTCCGGCGGATGCCCGAACTGAATCCCTGACGTCATGCCGTTCAGCCCGTCCGACGAACCAGAATCCGCAAAGCCCGCAGCGCCCAGCGACGCCGATTTCAATCCGCCCAACCTGGCGCTGGCCACGTTCGCGCTGTCGCTCGGCACCTTCATGCGCGTGCTCGACACCA